>JBOGIZ010000668.1:0-3693 GCA_050747805.1 Vicinamibacterales bacterium
GGCGCCGACGGCGCCATCGTCCACGGGACCGCCGGTCGCGGTCTCGATCGCCTTCAGCACGTGATCGCGCGTCACGGGCAGGGCGCGGATGTCGTTGAGCGTTCCGTCGTTCGTTTCGCCGACGAGCGCGTTGACCGATCGCACCTGATCGTTGCCCGGCTGCGCGAGCGTCCACCGCACGACCGCATCGACCGCGGTGCCGACCGCGAGCGTATTTGTGAGCACGATCGGCGTCTCGATTGTGCCGAGCTCCTGCACCTGGGTCGATCCGGCGAGTTTGCCGAACGCGTTTCCGACGAAGACCGCCCCGGCCACCTTTTCCTGAAACAGATTGCCCGCGTGCGGCAGGATCGCCGTCACTCCGGTGCGGATTCGATCGCCGTCGATGACGGTGGTCTGCCCGACGCGTACGCCGGCGACGTCCGTAATCGCGTTCAGCGGGCCTGGTGAGAGCCGTCCCGGCGCGATCCCGAGATCCCGCGCGCGCGGCCGTCCGCCCGCCGCTTGTGACCCCATCACGATCACCGCGACCCATCCAGCCAGCAGTACCGATCTCATGCGCGCATGATACCCGGGGATCCTGGGGTCAGATCTCCAGATCGTTACGCAGAAGCGCCCACATGGAGTCGTACCGAGACCTGACCCTGGGTCTCGCGCGATCTGGAGACCTGACTCCGGTGTCCACCGCTTCGGACGTTGCCGCGGAGTTGGTCCGGCCGTACAATCGAGGATGCGCTAGGCAACACAGCCGCGGATTGTCGCGACGGTCACCTTGAGGGGTACGTGCGCGTAAGCTCCTGTCGGGCTGGCAGATCTGGACGGTAAACGCGCGGCGGCCCGTCGTCGTCATCTCAGATACGGTTTGGTGTCTTCTTTCTTCCGCATGTCAATGTTCGTGCGTCTTCAGAGTGCTCTCGTCCTGACGCTGGCGCTTGTGGCAGGTGCCTGTTCATCGCCGCAGGCCAGCAACAGCGCCACCGATCCTGCGAATGGCCGCGGCGGCGGCCGCGGGGCCGGCGGCGGCGCGCCCGTGCCCGTCACGACCGCCCACGTCGTCGAAAAGCCAATTCCGGTGACGATTTCCACCGTCGGAACCACCGAAGCGATTCAGACGGTGCAGATTCGTTCGCAAGTGACGGGGCAGCTGAGCCAGGTGCTCTTCGCGGAAGGGCAGGAGGTCAGGAAGGGCCAGCTGCTCTTTACCATCGATCCGCGCCCGTTCCAGGCGGCGCTGGCGCAGGCGCACGCCGTGCTCGCGCGCGATACGGCGACGTCCGACAACGCCGCGGCCGAACAGGCGCGGTATCAGGATCTCTTCAACCGCGGATTGCTTCCGAAGGATCAGTACGAAGCGCAGGCGGCGTCGGCGGCGTCGGCAAAGGCCACGCTCGAGGCCGATCGCGCCGCGGTCGATACCGCCAAGCTGAATCTCGACTACACGCAGATCACGGCCCCGGTCGGCGGACGGACGGGTTCGCTCGGCGTGCACACCGGCGATCTCATCCGCGCCAACGACACCAATCCGATGGTGGTCATCAATGAGATGACGCCGATCTACGTCACGTTCGCGGTGCCGGGTCGCTATCTCCAGGACATTCACAAGTACCAGTCGCAGAAGCCGCTGGCGGTCGACGCGACCGGCCAGCCGTCGGTGCCGCCGGGCGCGCAGCCGCAGGCGCCGTCAGCCACCGCGCCGGACGTGCCCGTCCAGGTCGAGAGCGGCCCGACCGAGCGCGGCAGCGTGTCGTTCATCGACAATTCGGTCGATCCGTCGACCGACACGATCAAGCTGAAGGCGACGTTTCCCAACGCGGATCGGATGCTGTGGCCCGGATTGTTCATGCGCGTCACGCTGTTTGTGAGGACCGAAGAGCATGCGATCGTGGTGCCGATGGGAGCGATACAAGCGTCGCAGAACGGCACCTACGCCTACGTCGTGAAGCCGAATCACACGGTCGAGATGCGATCGGTGGTCATTCAGCGTCAGCAGGGCGAGGAGATGGTGATCGCCAAAGGGCTCACCCCGGGAGACGTCGTCGTCACCGACGGTCAGCTGCGCCTCACCCCGGGCGCGCGTGTGACGGAGGCGGGCGCGGGTCCGGCGTCAAACGGGACCGCGGTCCCGGCGGGGCGGCAGGGGCGCGTGAAGCGCGGCGATTTCTGATCGCGGGGATTTTTGATCATGAACGTTGCTGAACCCTTCATCCGGCGCCCGGTCGCGACGACGCTGCTCGTTCTGTCGATCCTCATCTTCGGCATCATGGGCTACGAGCTGCTGCCGGTGGCCGATCTGCCGAGCGTCGACTACCCGACGATTTCGGTCAGCGCGAACCTGCCAGGCGCCAACCCGGAGACGATGGCTTCGGCGGTGGCGACGCCGCTCGAGAAGCAGTTCTCGACGATCGCGGGCGTCACCTCGATCAGCTCGAGCAGCTCGCAAGGCAGCACCAACATCACGCTGCAGTTCGATCTGACCCGCAGCATCGACGCCGCAGCGCAGGATGTGGAGTCGATGATTGTCAGCGCGGGGCGGCAGCTTCCGCCCGGCATGCCGGCGCCGCCGTCGTACCGCAAGGTCAATCCGGCCGACACACCGATCATGTACCTGACGATGGGCTCGGACACCTTGCCCATGTCGCAGGTCGATCGGTATGCCGAGACGACGCTGGCCCAGCGTCTGTCGATGGTCACCGGTGTCGCGCAGGTGCAGGTGTTCGGCGCGCACAAGTTCGCGGTCCGGATCGACGTGGATCCCACGCAGCTCGCCGCGCGCCAGATTGGCATCGATCAGGTCGCGCTGGCGGTGTCCACGGCTAACGTGAACCGGCCGACCGGCACGCTCTACGGCCCGAACCGCACGTTTGTCGTGCAGGCGAGCGGGCAGTTGATGGACGCGGCCGACTACCGGCCCATCGTCGTGGCCTATCAGAACGGCAACCCCGTCCACCTCGACGAAGTGGCCAGCGTGTACGACGGGGTCGAGAACCCGCACAACCTCAGCTGGTTCAACGGGAAGCCGACGATCTACCTGGCGATCTTCCGACAGCCGGGCACCAACACCGTGGATGTGGTCGACGGGATCAAGGACGTGCTGCCGCAGCTGCAGGCGGACCTTCCCGCCTCGCTCTGGCTGAGCATCAGAAGCGATCGCTCGATCGCCATCCGCGATTCGGTCCAGGACGTGAAGTTCACGCTCATGCTCACCGTGTTCCTGGTGGTGCTCGTCATCTTCCTGTTCCTGCGGAATCTCTCGGCCACGCTGATCCCCAGCATGGCGCTGCCGTTTTCCATCATCGGCACGTTCGCCGTGATGTGGGGACTGAACTACAGCCTCGACAACCTGTCGTTGATGGCGCTCACGCTCTCGGTCGGCTTCGTCGTCGACGACGCGATCGTCATGCTCGAGAACATCGTGCGCCACCTCGAGATGGGGAAGACGAGGATGCAGGCGGCGCTCGACGGATCGAGAGAGATTTCCTTCACGATTCTCTCGATGACGATCTCGCTCGCCGCGGTCTTCATCCCCGTGCTCTTCATGGGCGGCATCGTCGGACGCCTGATGCACGAATTCGCGGTGACGATCACGTCGGCCGTGCTCGTGTCGGGACTCGTGTCGCTGACGCTGACGCCGATGCTCTGCAGCCGGTTCCTGAAGTCGCCGCACGCCGAACAGCACGGCCGGATGTACAACGC
>JBOGIZ010000669.1:0-6314 GCA_050747805.1 Vicinamibacterales bacterium
CGCCAGGGCCCTGGCAGACGCGCGCGCGCGTCAACAGCAGCTCGAGGCATCGACGATCGCCTTCGTCGAGCCCGGACGGCCGCAAACCGAAAAAGACTTCAACTATCAGAGCGAACCCGCCGATCGACGGCCGGAACGCGCCGCCGGACGCTCAGCGCGATCCGGACCGGGGTGGTTCTCGTACGATCTCGCCGTCGACCCGTCGACACCGCTTGCGCTGGTCGTGACGTATCTCAATCCGAACGGGCAGCCGCCCGCGCACGGCGATTTCCAGATCATCGTCGACGGGAACGCCGTCGGACGATTCGCCCCGAATCAGAACGCGAAGGGGTTCTGGGACGCGCAGTATCCGATCCCGGCGGCGCTCGTGGCGGGCAAGAAGAAGGTCACGGTCCGGTTCGAAGCGTCGGTCAACGACCGCATCGCGCCCGTGTTCGGCATCCGCATCGTCAAGCAGTAACGGATCGCGGGAGATACGGATCGCAGGAGATCAGGAGATCGGGAGACTGGGAGATCAGAACAGCACGAAACAAAGAGTTACGGCCAGAAAGCAACCAGTTACTCTTGCCTTCTGGGTCTCTCGATCCCCGGTTTCCTGGATCCCTTAGTTTCTTGATCTCCTGGTCTCCTGATCTCCTGCGATCCCCGGTTTACTGCTTCTCCGGCATCAACGTGACCTTCACGTATCGGTCGGTATTCAGATACGTGCGCGCCGCCTGCTGGATGTCGTTGCCCGTCAGCAATCCCAGGCGATCGGGAAAGTTCGCGATCGAGTTCAGGTGGACCACATCGCTTTCGGCGTACCGCTGTGAAATCTGATTGAGCAGGAAGCCATTGTCCTGGATGTTCGATTCGAACTGACGAAGCAGGACGCCGCGGATGATGTTCATCTGCTCCGGCCCGAGCGATGTCGTCTTGACCCCTTCGATTTCCTGGAACACGGCCTTCACGAGATCCGGGACGCGCGCCGGATCGCACGTCCAGTCGATCCTGACCGAGTACTGCGGATGCGGCAGCTTCTGCGTCGACCCAATGGCGGTGATGCTGTAGGTGCCGCCAAGCTCCTGGCGGATCGTGTCGAGCAGCCGCGATTGGAGCACGAGCGTCATGGCCCGCATCGCGAGCCGGTGCGGATCGTCGTAGTCGAACGGCCCGGAGAACACGATCGCGATCTCGCTCTTCGGTGCGATGCCCTTCTGTACGGTCTTGTCCACAGTCGCCGTCGGCGGGTTCACGCCGATGTCGCGAAACGTTTCGTGCGCATGCGTCGCGGGCAGGCTGCCGATGTATTTCTCGACGAGCGGCTTGATCGAATCCGGCGTGAAGCTCCCGACGAAGACGAACGTGAAATTGCTCGCGTCTGCGAAACGCGCCTTGTAGAAAGCCAGCGACTTGTCCAGGTTCCACTGATCGACGGTGTCCGGTGTTTCCGGCTGGCGGCGGGCATTGTCGCCGCTGAGCGCCGCATCGACCGTCTGGTTGAAGACCACGTCCGGGCTCGCCTGCTGATTGGCGAGCAGCGATTTCACCTGCGATGACACGACGCTGAACGCCGTCGGATCGGCGCGCGGCTCGGTGAACCGGAGATGGATCAACTGGAACATCGTCTCGAGATCCTCGGGCGTGGCGCGGCCGTTCAGGCCCTGGTCGATCTCATCGATGAACGGGTTCGCGACCGCCACCTTGCCGTTCAGCATGCGGTCGAGCGCCACCTCGCTGAACTGCCCGAGGCCGCCCGCGGGCACGACGACGTCGGCGCTGCGCGCGGGAATGAAATCGGCGTCGCTGGCGAGCGACGTGCCGCCCGGCGCCATCGCGCGGAACAGGATCTCGTCCTCCTTCAATTTCGTCGGCTTGAGCACGACCGTGGCGCCGTTCGAGAGCGTCCACTGCGTCACGCCGGTGGCGGCGTCGGTCCACTCCTTCGCAATTGTCCCGGCCGCGGGCGAGTTGGCCATGAGCGGCTTGGTGCCGACGTCGTCCACCCATGGCTTGAGCGGCTTCGCCTCGGCGGCTTTGACGACTTCGGCCATGCGCGCGTCGGTGGGGAGCGCAATGCCCTGCGCATCGGGCGCGGAGACGACCATCAGCTGGTTGCGATCGGCGAACCATTGTTTCGCGAGCGCGTTGACCTCGCTCAGCTTGATGTCGGGCAGGAAGCGCCGGTGGAACGCGAGTTCCTGCCAGATCGTGGGAAGCGCCTCTTTCTCGAGGAAGTTGCGCGTGTACTCGTCGGCGCGGTCCGGACTCTCGCGGTCCGGACTCTCGGTGACCGCGCGCTCGTAGCTGAGCATCATCGCCTGCTTTTCGCGATCGAGTTCGCTCTGCGTGAATCCGAAGCGCTCGAGGCGCGCCGTTTCGGTGACGAGTGCGTCCAGCCCGCGCTCGACGCCGTTGTTCGGCACGAGCGCCTGGAGCACCGCCTCGTCCTTCGAGCGCGGCGTCGGAAACACCTGGCGTCCCGCGACCGCCTTGATGAACGGCGCGTTCGCGCCCTGGCTCAGCTCGTCGAGGCGTTCGTCGAACATGCCGGCGAACAACTGATCCATCATCGTGTCCCGGTAGCCGCCGACCGACGCCTGGTTGCGCGTCGGCAGGAGGTCGCTGATCTCGATCGTCGTCTGCGTGGTTTCCTTGTCGGTCACGATGAGATACCGCGGCTGCGGGTGGTCGGGCACGTCGTAGGCGGGCCGAGGCCGCTCGGTGGCCGGCGATTGGACGGAAGAGAAGCGCGATTTGATCATGTCGGCGACGGCGTTCTTGTCGAAGTCGCCGACGACAATCACCGCGATCAGGTCCGGCCGGTACCAGTCGTGATAGAACCGTGTCAGCTGATCGCGCTGCGCGGCCTGGATCACCTCGGGCTTCCCGATTGGCGGCCGATCGGCGTACCGGGATCCCTCCAATTGAACGCGGCGGATCTTGTCTTCGACGCGCTCGCCGGCGCCAAGCTGCATGCGCCACTCGGACAGCACGATTTCGCGCTCATGGTCTATGCCGGTCTGATCGAAGGTCGCGCTCTGAATCCAATCCTGCAGAATCAACATCGCGCGATCGAGCACGCCGGGCACGTCGGTCGGAACCCGCAGCGTGTACTGCGTATCGTCATAGCTGGTCGCGGCGTTGGCGTCGGGCCCGAGACTGAGGCCGAGCGACGAGAGGAATTCGAGGATGGTCTGCCGCGGGAAGTGGCGCGTCCCCTCGAATTCCATGTGCTCGTCGAAGTGCGCGAGACCCTGCTGGTCGTCGTCTTCGAGCACAGAGCCGGCTCTCACGACGAGCCGAAGCTCGGCGCGGTGCTCGGGCTTGTTGTTCGCGCGAACGTAATACCGAAGCCCGTTTGGCAGCGTCCCGACGACCACCTCCGGATCGATCGGCATGTCCTGGGACAGGCCGTAGGCGGCGACAGACTGGGCCGAGGTCTCGCGCCCCGGGAGCGGGGCCTGTGCCTGCGGCTGCGCCTGGGAGGCGATCAGGCCGACAGCGGCCAGAAGACTGGCGACAATGGTGCAGAGGGCGGCGCGGGCGCGGCTCGGAGTCATTGCACACGATCTTAACGGAGGCGACGTGTCCGTGGGTAAATCCACGTCCACCGCGCCGATTTGGGCCGAACCGAGCGGCGGACCCGAAACCTTCACGCTGAGCGCGATGCGAAGCCTGGATCCGCTGGCCGTCAGCAGGAGCGGATACCCCGAATTGTGCCAAGCTGGCGACCGCAGCCGAAGAGAAAGCGTTTCTCTGCTCCTCTGCGCGCTCGGCGTGATCGTCCGTCACTCCGCGGTGGACTACTGCCAGCCGCCGCCGAGAGCCCGGTAGACTTCGACGTAGCCGTTCAGTTCACTAAGCTGCGCTTCGACGAGCGCAAGCTGAGCGTCGAACAGCCGGGTGTCGGCGTCGAGCACTTCGAGATAGCTCGTAGCCCCGCCCTGATAGCGGATGTCGGCCAGCCGGCGCGCGTCCTCGGCCGAGGCTTGCAGCAGCGCCTGCTGCTCACGGAATTCGCGCAGCTTCTGGTAGCCGATCAACGCGTCTGATACTTCACGGAAGGCCTGGCGGACGCTGTTCCGGTACGTTACGATCGCTTCCTGCCGTTCGGCCGTCGCGACCGCGACCTGCGAACGCGTGCGTCCGGCGTTGAAGACGGGCGCCGCTGCACCGATGGTCGCGTTCCACACGGTGTTGGTCGCCGTGAAGAGGGCTGTTAGCGCCGTGCTTTCGAATCCGCCCGATCCTGTGAGCGTAATGCTCGGAAAATATGCTGCGCGCGCGACGCCGATTTCCGCGTTCGCGGCGACCAGCTGCTGCTCTGCCTGCTGGATGTCTGGCCGGCGTTCGAGCAAGGCCGACGGCAATCCGGGCGGCAGCTCCGGCGCGTGCGGCTCATCGGTCAGCGCGAAACCGCGCGCGACAGGTGCGGGATTGTTGCCGATCAGAAAGCTGATGAAATTTTCCTGCTGCGCGATTTCGCGCTGCAGCGTCGCGATCTCACCCGTCGCGCCGTAGACGAGCTGCTCGGCCTGCCGCACGTCGAGCAGCGAGGTGGCGCCCCCCTGCTCGCGCACCTGGGTCAAGCGCAGCGACTCCTGGCGTGACGCGAGCGTCTTCTGCGAGAGATCGAGTTCGAGATCGAGCGCGCGCAGTCCGAAGTAGGCGTCGGCGAGCTGGCTGATGAGCGTGTCCACGACCGCGCGCTGGCCCCACGCGCTCGCAAGCAGCTGCGCTCGGGCGGCTTCGGTCGCGCGGCGGTACTTTCCCCAGAAGTCCAGCTCCCACGCGATCGATCCCTGCGTCGTGATTGCCGCGACATTCGCCGACGGCAATCCGAGGGCGACCGAGGGGCGCTCGCCGAGCACGTCCACACCGGCGGTGACGGTCGGAAACTGATCGGCACGCGTGACGCCGAGCCTGGCTTGCGCCTCCAGAATCCGCGCCGCGGCAAGCTGCACATCGCCGTTCTGTTGCAGCGCGGTACGGATCAGCGTCTGCAGCGTCGGATCGGAAAACACCTGCGGCCACGCCGTATCGGCGATCGACGCGGTCGACGGCGCGGCGGGCGCGCCGCGATACGCGCCCGGCGCGGCGACCGCCGGCCGCTTGTAGTTCGGCCCGACCGTGCAGGCGGCCACGATCGCGAGCGGAAGGATCAGGACTGCGCGCGTCATGATTTCTTGTGAGCCGAGCCGTGCGTGAGAAAACGCTCCGTGAGCACTAACAGCATCGGAATGATGAAAATCGCGATGAGCGTGGCCGCCAGCATGCCCGAGACGACCACGGTCCCGAGAATCCGCCGTGACGCGGCGCCCGAACCCGTCGCGAACCACAGCGGCAGCGTGCCCAGGATGAACGCAAACGACGTCATCAGAATCGGCCGCAGCCGCAGCCGCGCGCCGATGAGCGCCGCCTCGACGAGATCCTTGCCTTCTTCGAGCCTGAGCTTCGCGAACTCGACGATCAGGATTGCGTTCTTCGCCGCGAGACCAATCAGCATGATGACGCCGACCTGGGCGTAGACGTCGAAATCGTAGTGCCGGATGAAGAGCCCGAAGAACGCGCCGAAGACGGCGATCGGCACCGACAGCAGAACGGACACCGGCAGCGACCAGCTCTCGTACAACGCGGCGAGGATCAGGAAGACGAACACAATCGACAGCGCGAAGAGGGCGCCCGACCCGGCGGCGTTGCGCTCCTGATACGACAGGTCCGAATAGGCGTACCCGATTTCCCGCGGCATCGTCTGGTTGGCGACGTCCTCGAGCGCGTCGAGCGCCTGGCCCGAGCTGTAGCCCGGCGCCGCCGCTCCCGTCACCTGGGCGGCTCGATACACGTTGAATCGATTCGTGTACTGCGGACCAAACGTGGGCTGGGTCGCCTCGAACGCCGACAGCGGCACCATCTGGCTGTCGTTGTTCCGGACGTAGAACTGCGAGATGTCTGCAGGCGCCGAGCGCTCGGGCGCCTCCGCTTCGAGGAACACGCGCCACTGCCGTCCGAAGCGATTGAACTGATTCACGAACACGCCGCCCAGAAACGCCTGCATTGTCTGATACACGTCGCCGAGCGCGACGCCCTGTTTCAGCACTTTGTCGCGATCGACGTTTGCGTACATTTCGGGCACGTTCGCCGTGAACTGCGACGTGACCGACGTCAGCTCCGGGCGCTTGCGCGCCGCCTCGAGAAACTTCTGCACGTTCTGGTTCAGGAACTCGAGGCTGCCGCCGCTGCGATCCTGCAGCCAGAAGGAAAAGCCGCCCTGTGTGCCGAGTCCCGGAATCGACGGCGGCATCACGGCAAACGCGGTCGCCTCGGGCGCGATC
>JBOGIZ010000670.1:0-5089 GCA_050747805.1 Vicinamibacterales bacterium
CTCGAACGCCGCCTTGTAGTTGAACCATTCGTCCTCGTACACCTCGTACGGGCCGATCGTCGGCTCGATCGCGCCGTCGAGCTCCATCCACGCCACGTCGCTCGCATAGTAATCGTTGCTCTGGAACGCGTCGGCGCGCGATCGGAGAAACGCTTCGAGCGTCGGCTCAGACGTAAGCGCCGCCGCGTCGCGCAGGAGCGCCGCGGCCGCGCCCAGCTCTCCTTCGTACTCGGCGCTGTACGGCACGGCGGCGAACCGCCGGTCGCGGCGGCGGATCGTCGTGAAGAAGCCCGTCGCGGCAGCCCGAGCCTCCTCTTTCAGGGTGTCGATCCATTTTTCGACCTGCGCCTTGTCGGCCCCGGCAGGATAGAAATGCGCCCCCTCGGGCTTGACCGGGGCGCCAGGGACGAACGCGCGGTTCTGATCGAGCCGATCCCACGGTCCTTTGTTGATGAGGAAGCAGTGGAGCCGTGCCGCGGCGGTGCGCGACGCCCGCGGCCCGACGGGCGCGGCCGCGCGCGATGCCAGCTCGATCAGCATCGACTCGTTGCCGGACCAGACCTGCCGCAGGAAGAGCGCGTCCATGATCCGCGCCGCCTCGACAAGCCTGGCCAGCGCCTCGCGTTCGCTCTTCGGCAGCGCGGAGATGTCCGCGCCGATGTCGACCGGCGCGAACCGCGCGATCATTTTCTGGAGTTGGGCAAGTGTAGCCATGTGCATCCCCGGCCGCGCGGCGCGGAGGTGCTCCGCGGCGTGGGCGACCGACTGCATCGAGCGTACTCCACCGCCAGCGAAATTTCGTGCAGGCCGGCCGCGTTTCACCGCCGTCGCGTCTGTGGCCTACAATGGAAGGATTGCAAGCCGACAAAATATCGCGAGGACTAATCGTCTGAGGACTAATCGCCGATGAGGAACCCTGCGCCGAAAGACAATGCCGAGATCGAAGCGCTCGAGCAGCGCGAATGGCGCGAATCGCTCGACTTCGTGATCCAACAGGGCGACCGCGGCCGCGTGCAGCGCCTGCTCGCGTCGCTCCGCCACCATGCGCGCATGAACGGCGTCGCGCTCCCGTTCAGCGCCACGACCGCCTACGTCAACACGATCCGTCCCGAGGAGGAGACGCCGCTTCCCGGAAGCCAGGAGATCGAGCGGCGCATCAAGAGCCTGGTCCGCTGGAACGCGATGGCGATGGTCGTCCGCGCCAATCGCGTCTCGGAGGGCATCGGCGGCCATATCTCCACGTATGCCTCCGCCGCGACGCTGTACGAGGTCGGATTCAACCATTTCCTGCGCGGCAAATTGCGTGAGGGCGACGGCGACATCGTGTACTACCAGGGACACGCGTCGCCGGGCATCTACGCGCGCGCGTTTCTCGAAGGGCGTCTCTCGCGCGAGCGGCTCGAGAACTTCCGCCACGAGCTGCGGCCGGGCGGCGGATTGTCGTCATATCCGCATCCGTGGCTGATGCCGGATTTCTGGGAGTTCCCGACGGTATCGATGGGCCTCGGCCCGATCATGGCGATCTACCAGGCGCGCTTCGGCCGCTATCTCGAAGATCGCGGACTCAAGAAACCGTCGAGCACGAAGGTGTGGGCGTTTCTCGGCGACGGCGAAACGGACGAGCCTGAAGCGCTCGGCGCGATCAGCCTCGCCGCGCGCGAAAAGCTCGACAACCTCATCTTCGTCATCAACTGCAACCTTCAGCGGCTCGATGGTCCGGTGCGCGGCAACGGGCAAATCGTCCAGGAACTCGAAGCGATCTTCCGCGGCGCGGGCTGGAACGTCATCAAGGTGCTCTGGGGGAGCGACTGGGATCCGCTTCTCGCGAAGGACTACGACGGCCTGCTCGCCAGGCGCATGCGCGAGGTCGTCGACGGCCAATACCAGAAGTATGCGGTCCAATCGGGCGCCTATCTTCGCGAGCATTTCTTCGGCACCGATCCGCGGCTGCTCGAGATGGTGAAGCATCTCTCGGACGATCAGCTCAAGCGTCTGCGCCTCGGCGGCCACGATCCCGTCAAGGTCTACAACGCGTACAAGCGCGCGGTCGAAACGACCGGGCAGCCGACCGTGATTCTCGCGCGCACGATCAAAGGCTACGGTCTTGGCGAAGCGGGCGAAGGCAAGAACGTCACCCACCAGCAGAAGAAGATGAACGACTCGGATATCCGGTCGTTCCGATCCCGCTTCGGCATTCCCATTTCGGACGATGAGATCGCGGACGCGCCGTTCTATCGTCCGGCAGACGACAGTCCGGAAATCCAGTACATGCGCGAGCGCCGCAAGGCGCTCGGCGGCTATGCGCCCGCGCGCACGGTCCACGTCGAACCGCTGCCGGTGCCCGCGGACGGTGTCTTCGAGGAGTTCTACAAGGGTACGGAAGCGCGCAAGGCGTCCACGACGATGGTCTTTGTGCGGTTGCTCTCGAAGCTGCTTCGCGACAAGGAAGTGGGCGACCTGATCGTGCCGATCGTGCCCGACGAGGCGCGCACGTTCGGCATGGAGGCGCTCTTCCGCGCGGTCGGCATCTATTCGCACGTCGGGCAGCGCTACGAGCCCGTCGACATGGACACGCTGCTCTACTACAAGGAAGCCAAAGACGGGCAGATTCTCGAGGAGGGCATCACCGAAGCCGGATCGCTGTCGTCGTTCATCGCCGCGGGGACCGCATACGCCACGCACGGCGTTCCCACAATCCCCTTCTTCATCTTCTACTCGATGTTCGGATTTCAGCGCGTCGGCGACTTAATCTGGGCGGCGGCCGACTCGCGCACGCGCGGTTTCCTGCTCGGCGGCACCTCCGGCAGAACGACGCTCGCCGGCGAGGGTCTCCAGCATCAGGACGGCAACAGCCACGCCTACTCGATCTGCTATCCCAACTGCGTGTCGTACGACCCGGCGTACGCGTTCGAGCTGGCGGTGATCATCCAGGACGGCATCCGCCGGATGTACCGCGATCAGGAGAGCATCTTCTATTACCTCACCGTCATGAACGAGCAGTACGTGATGCCGGCGATGCCGGAAGGATCGCGCGAGGGCATACTCAAGGGGATGTACCGTCTGAAGCCCGCCGCCGACCAGAACGCGACGCTGCGCGCGCAGCTCTTCGGCAGCGGCGCGATCCTCAACGAAGTCGTCAGCGCGCAGGAGATCCTGCAGAAGTACGGCGTCGCCGCCGACGTGTGGAGCGTGACGAGCTATCAGGAGCTCTATCGCGACGGCCACGCGTGCGACCGATGGAACATGCTGCACCCAGGCGAGACGCCTCGCGTGCCGTACGTCACCGAGTGCCTGAAGGACGTCCCTGGCGTGTTTGTCGCAGCAGCCGATTATGTGAAGGTCCTGCCCGATGCCATCGACCGTTGGATGCCCCGCAAGATCCGGTCGCTCGGCACAGATGGATTCGGGCGCAGCGAAGACCGCGCGGCCCTGCGCGAATTCTTTGAAGTGGACGCGCGCTTCGTCGCGGTCGCGACGCTGGCGGAGCTGCTGAAGGACGGCCAGATCGGCCCCGACATCGTGCAGCGCGCGATCAAGGATCTCGGGATCAATCCCGAGAAGCCGAATCCGGCGATATCGTAACGTCATGACCGATTTCATACTTCCCGAACTTGGCGAAAACGTCACCGCCGGAGACGTGCTGCGCGTCCTTGTAAAGCCAGGCGAGGCGATCGGCAACGACCAACCCGTCATCGAGCTCGAGACCGACAAAGCCACCATCGAGGTGCCGTCCACCGTCGCGGGCACCATCCGCGAAGTCAAAGTCAAAGCGGGCGACAAAGTGAAAGTTGGCCAGCCGATCTTTTCCTTCGACGGCCCGAAGGATACAAAAGAGGCGAAGCCGGACACGAAAGAAGCCACGCCCGTCGCCAAGGCTGAGGCGAAGGACGCCTCGGCGGAGTCCGCGGGTCCAAAGCCGCAGCCGGAAGGCGCGACCACCGAGAGTAAGCCCGAGCATCCCGCGCCGCCGCCGCGTCTTCCGGAAGACGAAGTCGAACAGGAGGCACCGGCGCCGCGCCAGAGGCGTGGTGAAGTCGTGGACATCAGCCGCGCCCCGCGCACGGCGGCGCCCGCGGCACCGGCCGAGCAGGGTCCGATGGCGCCGGCGGCCCCGTCGGTGCGGCGGATCGCGCGCGAGCTTGGCGTGGACATCCGCGAGGTCACCGGCACCGGCCCTGGCAACCGCGTGACCGTGGACGATGTGCAGGGATTCGTGAGAGAGGCGCTGGCGTCGGGCGCGCCCACGCCGGCGTCCGGTGCGCCGGCAGGGCAGGCTCTGCCCGACTTCTCGAAGTGGGGCGAGGTCGAGCGCAAACCGATCAGCAACGTCCGGCGCAAGACCGCCGAGCACCTCGGGCACGCCTGGAGCGTCATTCCCGCCGTGACCCAGCACGATCGGGCCGACATCACGGCGCTCGAAGCACTGCGCAAGCAGTACGGGCCGCAGGTGGAGCGCACGGGCGGAAAACTGACCGTCACCGCAATCGCCCTCAAGATCCTCGCCGGCGCCCTGAAAAAGTTTCCGCAGTTCGCCTCGTCGATCGATCCGGGCCGCGGCCAGATCGTCTACAAGAAATACGTCAACATCGGCGTCGCCGTGGATACTGAGCGCGGCCTGCTGGTACCGGTCATCCGCGACGTCGACGCCAAAGGGATGACGGAGCTCTCGGCCGAGCTGTCGAAGGCGTCGGAGAAGGCGCGCGCCGGCAAGCTCTCGCTCGAAGAGATGTCGGGCGGCGTCATCACGATCACGAATCTCGGCGGGATTGGCGGCGTCGGCTTCACGCCGATCGTCAACTGGCCCGAAGTCGCGATCCTCGGCATTTCGCGCGGAAGCTACCAGCCAGTGTGGAATGGCTCGGCGTTCGAACCTCGATTGATGCTGCCGCTGTCGCTCTCGTACGACCATCGCATGATCGACGGCGCCGATGCGGCGCGCTTTCTCAGGTGGATCGCCGAGGCGCTCGAGCAGCCGTTCATGTTAGCGCTGTGAACTGACGCTCCGACTGGCGTGTCAACTTCCAACACGTGTGGTTACCGGGTCCTGGCCGGAGCATTTCGCTCCGAAATCCCGCTTCGCGCGCCGGCA
>JBOGIZ010000671.1:0-2386 GCA_050747805.1 Vicinamibacterales bacterium
CACGCTCAACTGCATGTTCCGGGACGCGGATCTCTACAAGGTCGGCGTCGCCGTCGCGCCCGTGCCCAACCAGCGTCTGTACGACACGATCTATCAGGAACGTTACATGGGCGTGCCGCAGGACAACGCCGATGGCTATCAGAAGGGATCGCCGATCAACTTCGCGCAGGGGCTCGAGGGCCACCTGCTGGTCGTTCACGGCTCGGGCGACGACAACGTCCACTATCAAGGGACCGAGCGTCTCGTGAATCGTCTCGTCGAGCTGGGGAAGTCCTTCGACCTGATGGTCTATCCCAACCGGACGCACGCGATCGCGGAAGGCCCGGGTACGACCGTGCATGTGTATCAACTCATCGCGCGCTACTTTGTGACGCATCTGCCGCCGGGCCCGCGATAAGGTCGTTCGAATGCTTCATGTGCTCAACGGGGATTCCGCGCGAACGGGCCTCGAGCGCTCGGGAATTCCCGGCTCGATCGTCGTCTGGCCGGACGTGCTCTACGAAGGTCCGACGCCGCTGGCAACGGGTGAAGAATGGATCCAGGCGCGCGCGGGCTTTCTCGCATCGGTTGCCGAGCCTCCCGATCCTGATATCGTCGAGGGGTATCGCAGGAACGACGCGGCGCTCGAGGCGTTTCGCGATCATGACGAGATCGTGTTCTGGCTCGAGCACGATCTGTTCGATCAGTTGCTGCTGATTCGCCACCTGTGGTGGTTGGGCCTCCGCGCGAAGAACATGTCACGTCCCACGCTCTCGCTCGTGTGCCGCGACATCTATCTCGGGCCGCTCAAGCCCGAGCAGTTTCCGCCGCTGTTCGCGGAGCGGCAACCCATTACGGCCACGCAGATCGAGACGGGCTCGAACGTCTGGCGCGCGTTCTGCGCCGCGGATCCGCGGCCACTGAAGAGATTGGCCACGCAATACACGGATTACACGGAGTTTCCTTTTCTGCGGGCGGCGGTTCTGCGGCATCTCGAGGAGTTTCCGTCCGCGGTGAACGGCCTGTCGCGAACCGAATCGCAGATGCTGCGCGTGCTCGAGAAAGGGCCGGCCTCGTTCAGTGCGGCGTTCCGCGCGTCGACGGATCTCGAGGAGCGCATGTTCATGGGCGATCTCAGCTTCTGGCAGATCGCCCGGCAGCTCGCGTCAGCGGCGCATCCGCTCATTGCGATCGATGCGCCGTCGATGGCAGCAGGGATTCCGAAGGCTACGCTCGAGATCACGGAGACGGGACGCGACGTACTGGCGGGCCGCGCCGATTATGTCCGCCTGAACGGGATCGATCGCTGGCTCGGCGGCGTGCATCTCACCGCGGCGCACTGCTATCGCTGGAACGGACGCGAGCTGGTGGTCGGTCCTCGCTGATCAAGGACCACCTCGCGGGCGGGGCATCCCGCCTGGCTGCGTTGCTCCTCACTCAAATACTCCCGGTATTCTCGCTCGTCGCGTCTGGCCAGCCGGGCGCCGCGCCCCCGATCTGGTCTCGTTCAGCGAGGACAGACCACTACTCCGCGCGTAGCGCCATCATCGGATCGATCCTGGACGCGCGGCGCGCCGGCAGATAGCTCGCGGCAAGCGAGACCAATGCAAAGAGCACTGCGGCGCCGCCGAACGCGATCGGATCGAGCGCGCTGACGCCGAAGAGTAGACTTCGCAGCGCTTGGGAGCCGAGGATCGCGAGCGCCAGACCGATACCGATGCCCGCGGCGGCCATCCCGGACGTCTGACGGAGCATCAGCGACACGACGCCGCGGCCATCGGCGCCGAGCGCCATCCGGATCCCGATCTCGCGCGTCCGGCGCCCGACGCCGTACGACGTCACGCCATAGATGCCCAGCGCGGCGAGCAGCAGGCCGACCAGACCAAGCGCCCCGGCGACCGCCGCGGCGACGTGCTGGGGCACAAGTCCGATCGCGGTGACGTCGCTGAGCGGCATCGCTTCCACGACGGGCAGATTCGGATTCATCTGCCGCACGATCGCGCGGACGGCGGGTATGGCGCTGGCGCCGGCCGTCCGGACCAGCAGCGACACGCGCGGCAGGTACTGCTGTGCGAGCGGCGCATAAATGTACGGCGTGCGCTCTCCCAGCGCGACGAACTGCGCATCGTCGGCGACGCCGACCACGGTCGCGACATGCACGGGGGCGCTGAAGCCCGGATCGATCTGCACCTCGCGTCCGAGCGGATTGCCGTCGCCCCAGAAGCGGCGGCCGAGCGCGGCGTTGACGATGACGACCGGCTGCGACCCGGCTCTGTCGGCGTCGGTGAAGTCGCGTCCGGCGAGAAGACGGATGTGGAGCGTCGAGAAGAATCCCGGGGTCACAAGGTTCCAGTCGATCGGCGGCGCATGGCGCGCGGCGTCGGCTACCGTGCCGGGCAGGCGCACA
>JBOGIZ010000672.1:0-6792 GCA_050747805.1 Vicinamibacterales bacterium
GTTTATCATCCGCCGTCGCTGAAGCTTCGGCGGCCCCGCCGTAGCCTTGGCGAAGGCGGGACTCCCCTCCACGCGCCCTCGCTCGCCGCTTCGCCGGCTCACTCCGATCGCGTGGCTCGCCTCGCTGCGCTCGCTCGCGCGCGCTTCTGCGTCCTCGGACTCCCGGACACGCGCTCTCGCTCGCCGCTTCGCCGGCTCGCGCCGGGCGCGTGGCTCGCTCGCCCCGCTGGTCGCCTTCCAATGAGGTTGGAGGTTGGAGGTTGGAGGTGAAATACCGCTGACGTCGAATTGATTGCATCCCATGCGGCCGCCCGCCGCTGAAAGCGGCAGGCCAAGTTGCAAGAGGCAACTCGACCGCAGCGCGGCGTTCGGAAAGCGCTGCAAGGTGAGACCAATGCGGCTCCGTGTTCGCGCCATTCTCGTTTCCTGCGTGATTCTTCTTTCCTTCGTTCTTTCAGCACCACGGCTCCTCGCACAACAGAACGGCGTCCAGCGCTCGGTGACGCTGGCGGAACTCACGTACGGCGAGTCGATCGACGCAATGATTCCCGATGGCGCCGGCGGCTTCTGGTTCGGGGGGTACACGTGTTCCACGACATTACCCACAACGAGCAACGCGATACAGAAATCGTGGTCCGGACCGCCGTGCGTCCCGACCGGCTTGCTCGGACGCATGAAGGCGGACGGTTCGATCACGTACCTCAGCTATTTCGGCGGCAGCGGCCCCACCACTCAAATCACGGCACTGGCGCTCGGCCCTAGCGGGAATCTTTACGTCGCGGGATGGACGAGTGCCGCCGATTTTCCGACGACAGTCGGCGCCTACGATCGCACGTTGAAGGACGCGGATGGGTTCGTGGCGGAGCTTTCGCCTGATGCCAGTCAGATCGTGTTTTCGACGTATCTCGGGGGCACCGACTCTGACAAGGCTTCGTCGGTTGCGATCGACTCGAGCGGAGGCGTCCACCTCGCGGGCACGACGTACAGCACCGACTTCCCTGTCACGTCGGGCGCGCTGCAGGCGACCTTCCACGGCGGTTCGGACTCGCCGCCGGATGGATTCTACGCGCGCCTGAGCGCCGACGGGTCCGCGCTCCAGTACGCGACGTATCTCGGTGGGTCCGACTATGACATGGCCAACGGCGTTGCCGTGGACTCCGCAGGGAATGCCTATGTCGTGGGGCAAACCGGCTCTGACGACTTCCCGATGCTCAATCCCGCCAATTCTCAGGGACCGACAACTGGATGGGGCGGGTTCCTCGCAAAATTCAGCTCGTCAGGGGCGGTGTATTCCACGTACGCGCCCTACGCCAAGGCTGTCTCGGTCGTGGGTGATTTCGTCTACGTGAGCGGGACAGCCATCTCGGAACTCGCAGCCGCGACGGGTTCGGTGAGCCGAACGGTTGATCTGCGCGGAGCGGACGGCACATACGCAGAAATGCGAAGCCTGGCGGTCGATCAGAACCATACGGCCTATGCGGCCGGCCTTTATGAGGGAAACGACGCCGACTCCTGCGGTCCCGAGTGCGTCAGGTACCCGGCCACCTGGGATGCATACAAGCGGCAGCTTCATTTCAACGACACAGATGCTGTGCTGTCGATTGTCGATTTCGGCGCTCAGACGCCGAGCGTGCTGTACTCGACGATGCTGGGTGGCACGACGACTGATCTGGCGTCCGCGGTGGTACCCGACGGCGCCGGAGGGGCATTCTTTGGGGGGTACACGGAAGCCTCCGGCTTTCCGTCCGTCAACGCGCAGGCGCAACCCGCGAAGGATCCAGGCGCCGACGACCAATCATTCGTCGCGCACGTCAGTGCCCAGACAGTGACGATGCCAACGCCGCCGGCGGATATCGCGCTGTACGCCTACGATCCAAACGGCATCAGTCCGACGGCGATCACAGGAGACTGGAAGATCGTTCAGGACTCGACCGCGGCAGGCGGCTGGGCCGTCCACGAACCCGATCAAGGACGGGCAAAGGTCACCACACCGGCCGCCGATCCCCAGAACTACTTCGAGCTGGAGTTCCTGGCCGACGCAAGCGTCCCGTATCACCTGTGGCTGCGGATGAAGGCCGACAACGACTCATACCAGAACGACTCGGTCTGGGTGCAGTTCTCCGACAGCATCGACGGCGGTGGAAATCCCGTCTGGCGGATCGGGTCGAACGACGCCACGCCGGTGAGCCTCGAGGACTGCAGCGGCTGCGGCGAGCAGGGCTGGGGGTGGAACGACAACGGCTACGGCGTGCCGGGTACGCCGGTGTACTTCGCGACCTCCGGCTGGCACACGATCCGGATCCAGCAGCGCGAGGACGGGATCTCGATCGATCAGATCGTGCTCTCGAGCAATCAGTGGGCGAACACGGCGCCGGGCGCGAACAGGAACGACGCGACAATCCTTCCGCAATCGTTCGCTCAGCCGTCGTCGGCAGCGGGCGATATGCCGCCGACGGTTTCGATCACCGGTCCGCTGGCGGGCACGGCATATAGCCCCGGCGCGACTATCGCGATTACCGCCACCGCGGCCGACAGCGACGGCAGCGTTTCGAAGGTGGACTTCTACGAGAACGGTTCGCTCATCGGTACATCTGCCACCGCGCCCTACTCGGTGACCTGGAACAATGTCCCTGCCGGCCGGTACACAGTCGCGGCAATAGCCACGGACAACGAGGGGGCGACGACGATCTCGGCGCCCGTTGGGGTCGCGGTCTTTGCCGAGCCCGGCCTGGGAAGGGACGCTGACGTCGGCGCGACCGGCGCGCCCGGTTTCGCCGAAAGAGCGCCCAGCGGCGGCCCCATCACGATCTACGGCGCTGGAGCGGACGTGTGGGGCACGTCAGACGCGTTCCAGTACATGTACTCTCCGCTCAGCGGCGACGGCACGATCGCCGTCAAGGTGACGAACGTATCGAATCAATCGAACTGGGTGAAAGCGGGTCTGATGATCCGCGGATCGCTCGATCCCTCGTCCGCGCAGGCGTTCATGCTCGTGTCGTTTTCGAAAGGCGTCGCCTTTCAACGGCGCACGGTCGACGGCGGCGCGAGTACGAGCACCGCGGGCCCCGCGGTGACCGCGCCATACTGGGTCAAGCTTGTTCGAAGCGGCAGCATCATCTACGGGTACGCATCAGCGGACGGCGCGAACTGGACGCTCGTCGGTTCCGACTCCTTCAACATGCCGCAAACGGTCTACGTGGGTCTCGCGGTATCGAGTCACGTCTACGGCACACTCGCGAGCGCCACGTTCCAGCAGATCGAAATAGGGGGCGGTGTCACCTTAGGTGATGCGGATATTGGAAACGTTCCGTTTGCGGGCAGTACCTCGAGCACCAACGGAACGTGGAGCATCACCGCCTCTGGTGCGGACATCTGGGATACCGCCGATGCGTTCCACTACAGATATCAATTTCTTGATGGTGATGGCGCGATCGTGGCACACGTCGCGAGCATCCAGAATGTCTCGCCGTGGGTGAAAGCCGGCGTGATGATTCGCGAAACGCTCGACCCGGATTCCGCGCACGCGTTCATGCTGGTGTCGGCATCGAAAGGCGTCGCGTTCCAGAGACGCGACGCGACTGGAGGAACCAGCGTCAACACCGCAGGTTCCGCATCGACGGCGCCGCACTGGGTGAAGCTGGTTCGCAAGGGCAATACCTTCACGGGATACGAGTCGGTCGACGGTACGAACTGGACGCTAGTCGGGTCCGACACGATCCCGATGGCTTCGGCGGCGTACATCGGCCTCGCGGTCACGAGCCACAACACCTCGTCGAGCACGACGGTCACGTTCGATGACTGGAACTTCCATTCTCAGCAGTGAGCGACCGGTCGCTCCCAAGGCGACCGCTACCGCACGCGGTAATGGCCGCCTTGAGGTCGATCGATCAGATCGTGCTCTCGAGCTGGCAGTGGGCGTCAACCTGGGAGTTGGAGTTGACATAACGGCTGACGTCGAACTGATTGCAGTGCACGCGGCCGCCCGCCGCCGAAAGCGGTTGGCCCGGTCGTGACAGGCAACACGACCGCAGCGCGGCGCGCGGCAAGGCGCTATAAGGAAACCCCCATGACGCGTACCAGTCGGGTTGCCCTGATTGTTTCAACGACTATTTCCATCTTCCTGATTTCTCCTGCATGGCTCCTCGCGCAACAAAACAGCGTAGAACGTCCGCTGACGCTTGCGGAACTTACCTACGGCGAAGAGATCACGGCGATCGCGCCGGCAGCCGGTGGGGAATTCTGGCTCGGCGGCTACACATGTTCGGACAAATTGCCGACCACCAGCGACGCGATTCAACGGACATGGCCCGGCCCGGCGTGTACCAGCGCGGGGTTTCTCGCGCGCATGAAGCCAGACGGCACGATCGTGTATCTCAGCTACTGGGGGGGCAGCGGCACTAGCCGCATTACGGCACTCGCCACCGACACGAACGGCAATCTGTACATCGGCGGCTCGACAAGTTCGGCCGACTTCCTGACGACGACTGGCGCATACGATCGCACGTGCGCCTGCACCAACCCGGATGCGTTCGTGACGAAGGTGTCGCCGGACGGCGCAGCCGTCGTGTTCTCCACGTACCTCGGCGGCTCGGAAACCGATCAGATCTCGTCGATCGCCGTTGATCCGAGCGGCCGCGTCCATGCGGCGGGCTCGACGACCAGCCCGGACTTCCCGGTGACGTCGGGGGCGTTTCAATCCGCCTGGCAGCCAGGATTCGATAAACAGGAGAATGCACTGCCCGACGCCTTTTATGCGCGGTTCAGCGCCGACGGCACCGCCCTGCAGTACTCGACGTATCTGGGCGGATCCGGTGACGACGAGGCGACGGGCGTAGCCGTGGACGCGTCCGCCGCGGCCTACGTGGTCGGCTTCTCGGGCGACGCGACGCTCGGCGGGCCCGATTTCCCGTTGCTGAATCCGGCGCAGTCGCAGCGGACCACCGATGGGTTCGGCACCACCGCCTTCCTGGCGCGATTCAACGCATCCGGCGCGGCGTATTCGACGTACCTCGGCGGATCGGCCACCGACACCGCGAGTGCCGTCGCGACGTCGGGCAGCTTCGTCTACATCGCGGGCCGGGAAGACTCGTCCGATTTTCCCCACGTGCTGGACGCGGCGACGAACGCCAACGCGTACATCGCCGAAGTGGCCGGATCGAGCGGCGCCGTGACGCGCGGCATCGCGCTGCATGGAACGCTGGGCACGGTCTCGGACGGGTTCGGACTCGCCGTCGATCAGAATCAGGTCGCGTATCTCACAGGTGTGTTTGTCAGCAACGACTGCCAGACGTGCGGCCGAGAAGCCGACAGGTATCCGGCAACGTGGGACGCCTACAAGCGCGAATTAAATAGCGGCGATCGCGACGCCCTTCTGTCCGTCGTGGATTTCCATGCGTCGACTCCATCCGTGCTCTATTCATCGACGGTGGGGGGCCCGCAAATGGATGAAGCGTTCGCGGTGATGCCCGATGGCGCCGGTGGCGCCTATCTCGCGGGCGTGTCGGAGGGCCCGCTGGCCGTCAACGGTCAGCCTGCGCCGTCGAAAGATCCCAGCGTCAACAGCCAGTCGTTCGTGGCGCATATCACCGCGCAGACGGTGACGATGCCCACGCCGCCCGCCGACATCACGCTCTATGCGTACGATCCCAACGGGATCAGCCCCACGGCAATCGCCGGCAACTGGAAGATTGACGTCGATCCAGAGTCGACCGCCGCTGGCGGCTGGATCGTCCACGATCTGGATCAGGGCGTGCCCAAAATCACGACGCCAGCCGCCAACCCGCAGAACTATTTCGAGCTCGAGTTCCTGGCGGAGGCGAACGTGCCCTATCACCTGTGGCTGCGTATGAGAGCCGACCAGGATTCCTATCAGAACGATTCGGTGTGGGTGCAGTTCTCCGACAGCGTCGACGCGGGCGGAGATCCGATCTGGCGCATTCATTCGACCGACGCCACGCCGGTGAGCCTCGAAGACTGCAGCGGCTGCGGCGAGCAGGGCTGGGGCTGGAACGACAACGGTTATGGCGTGCCGGATACGCCCGTCGAATTCGCGACATCTGGCTGGCACACGATCCGGGTCCAGCAGCGCGAAGATGGAATCTCGATCGATCAGATCGTGCTGTCCAGCTCAAAATGGGCGGACACGG
Organism: Vicinamibacterales bacterium; assembly: GCA_050747805.1. GTDB lineage: Bacteria > Acidobacteriota > Vicinamibacteria > Vicinamibacterales > 2-12-FULL-66-21 > JAICSD01. The sequence goes on from JBOGIZ010000672.1 coordinate 6,147, forward strand.
CGCCCGGCGCGAACAAGAACGATTCGACGATCCTGCCGCAGTCGTACGCGCTGCCGTCGACAACCACGACGAATGCGCCTCCCACCGTATTGATCACGAGACCGTTCCAGAACGACACGTATCCCGCGCCGGCCGACATCACGATGACCGGGATTGCGAGTGACAGCGACGGCTTCATCGAGAAAGTCGACATCTACGTCAACGGCCAGCTGCAGGGGACGACGGACCAGGCAAACTTCTCGGTAACGTGGGACGGGCTGCCCTCCGGCACGTACACCTTCACCGCCGTTGCCACGGACAATCAGGGAGCCTCCACGACATCAGCGCCGATAACCGTTGTCGTGAGCGGCACGACATCGAGGGGCCTGCCGAGTGGCTGGGTCGATGTGGACGTGGGTGACCCCGGCGCTCCGGGAGGCGCGACGTACTCAGACGGGGACTTCTCGGTCTCGGGCGCCGGCGCCGACGTCTGGGGCACATCCGACGCGTTCAACTACGCGTACATGCCGCTGTCGGGCGACGGAACGATCGTCGCGCACGTCACGACGGTGTCGAGCGAGGCCAACTGGGTGAAAGCGGGCGTGATGATCCGCGGTTCGCTCTCGGCCTCATCCGCGCAGGCGTTCATGCTCGTGTCGCACGCGAA
>JBOGIZ010000673.1:0-3687 GCA_050747805.1 Vicinamibacterales bacterium
CCGGCGTGCTGGCCGCCCAGATTCTCGGCGTCGCAGACCCATCCGTCGCGCACAAGCTGATCGCCTACAAGAAGAAGCTCGCCGACAAGGTCGAACTGGCGGCGGCGAAACTTCAGTCGTAGGGGACTTTCAGGTCCGGCGACTCATGAAATACGCCGTCATTACGTTCGGCTGCCGCGTCAATCAGGCGGACTCGCTCAAGATTGAAGAGGCGCTGCTGTCGCGCGGCGCCACGGCCGCTCCATCCCGCGAGGCGGACGTGGTCGTCGTCAACACGTGCTCGGTCACCGCGACGGCCGATCAGGGCGCGCGACAGACGATTCGACGGATCGCGCGCGAGAATCCTGACGCCGCGATCGTCGCGACGGGCTGCTACGCGACGCGCTGCCCGGACGAAGTTGCCGCCCTCCCTCACGTCGTCCGCGTCGTGCGCAACGACGACAAGACGGACCTGGCGGCACTCATCCCGCAGGCGATGACGGGCAACGGCCCGTGCGGCCAGGCGATCGAACCTGGCGTTGCGGGTCGCACCGCGTTCACCGTGCGAGCGCAGACGGGCTGCGAGGAGGCCTGCGCGTACTGCGTCATCCCGTCCACGCGCGGCCGGTCGCGCAGCGTTCCGATTGAGACGATCGTCGCCGACACGATCCGCGCCGCCGACGCGGGGTTCAAGGAAGTCATTCTCACAGGCGTACATCTCGGTTCGTACGGCCGCGACGTGCGGCCGGTGTCCTCGCTGCTGGACCTCCTTGGTGCGATGGAGCGGCTCGATCGCGACGTGACCTTCCGAATCAGTTCGCTCGAGCCGATGGATTGTCCGCAGGCGATCGTCGATCTCGTCGCGCGCTCGCGCAGGTTCCTGCCGCATTTTCATTTACCGCTGCAGCACGCCAGCGATGCGATCCTGCGCGCCATGCGGCGCCCGTACACGCTGGACCAGTATCGACGTCTGGTCGACGTCATTCGCGCGCGCCTGCCGCACGCGTCGATCGGGTCGGATGTCATCGTCGGCTTTCCCGGCGAGACCGACGATCATTTCAACGCGAACCTGCGATATCTGTGCGACTCGCCGCTGACGCATCTCCACGTCTTTCCCTATTCCGATCGCCCGGGCACCGCCGCCTCGAGGATGGCCGGCAAGATTCACGGCGCGATCGTTCGGGATCGCGGCGCCCGCCTCCGTGCGATCGGCGGCGTGCTCGCACGGCGCTTTCGCGCCTCGCAGCTCGGGACGATTCGGCCGGGTCTCACGCTCGAGGACGGCACGCTCGTCGTGACGGACAACTTTCTGAAGGTGAGAATCGCGCCGGGGCTGCCTCGAAATACGCGCGTCCGTGTGAGAATCGAACGCGATGCGGCGGGAGAAGACGAGACTACACCGGAAGGAGCTGCGCCAGCGCCTGCGCCGGCGTTTTCTGCCGTGCTGATTCCGTAATCAGCTGGCCGCACGCGGCGCGTATATCGCGGCCGCGCGACTTCCGGACCGACACGATCGCGCCGCGCTCAGCGAGGATGGATGCGAAGCGGTTGACGCGCGCGTCCGATGGACGCTCGTACGGAATGCCCGCGGCCTCGTTGAGCGGGAGCAGATTCACTTTCGACTTGATCCCGTTGAGCAGCCGCACGAGCCGCCGCGCGTCTTCGTCCGTATCGTTCACGTCTTTCAACATCACGTATTCGAACGTGATCCGCGAACGGCGCTTGACGGGAAACCGCCGGCATGCGTCGAGCAGTTCCTTGAGCCGATATTTCCGGTTGATGGGCACGAGCAGATCGCGCTGTTCCTCGGTCGTCGCGTGCAGCGAGACGGCGAGGTTGGGCATCAGCGGCTCGGTCGCGAGCCGTTCGAGCGCCGGCAGCACCCCGACGGTCGACAGCGTCATGCGACGCGGACTGACGCCCAGTCCGTGCTCGTCAGCGAGCATCCTGAGCGCCTTCATCGTTTCGTCGTAGTTGTGCAGCGGCTCGCCCATGCCCATCAGCACGATATTGAACGGCCTCTGCAGCATGTCGAGCTCGCGCGCGAGCACGCGCACCTGCCCGGAGATTTCCGCCGCCGTGAGATTGCGAACGATGCCCATGCGGCCGGTCAGACAGAAGCCGCAGGCCATCGCGCAGCCGACCTGCGTCGAGACGCAGAACGTCATGGCTGGCGTGTCGGGGATGAATACCGACTCGATGAAGCGGCCATCCTCGAGCCGCAGCAGGAACTTGGTCGTCCCGTCGGCCGATTGCTCGCGCCGCTCGATTTCGGGCATCGATACGCGGCACGACGCCGCGAGCGCGGCGCGCAGATCGCGGCCGAGGTCGGTCATCGACGCGAAATCAGCAACCGCGCGCTTGTGCATCCACTGATAGATCTGGCGCGCGTGGAAACGCGGGTGTCCCATGCTCTCGAGCGTCTGCTCGAGCTCGGCGAGTTCCAGGCCGGCGAGGTCGGCGCGATCTGTAGGTAGCATCCCGAGTCCGGATCTTTTATTGTACCTTGTCTGTCCAGCGCGGCGGCTGCCGCAGGCCCGCCGAAGCGCCTTGCGCGCCCCTGCACGCGCGTGCTAACATCCTTGACGTAGTCGGCAGCCATTAATTCCTTTCCGCTCAAGTACTTAGCACAAACCAGGCAAGCATGGTCACACGCGAGGTCCTCGACGGCGGTCTTCGTCTCATCACCGAGCCGATGCCGCACGTTCGGTCGGTCAGCATTGGGGTCTGGCTGACGCGCGGATCCCGCCACGAGGAGGAGCCGCTCAGCGGGATTGCGCATTTTGTCGAGCACATGCTCTTCAAGGGCACGACGACCCGTACGGCCGAAGATCTTGCGCAGGCCATCGACTCAATCGGCGGCCAGCTCGACGCTTTTACGGCCAAGGAATACGCCAGCTACTACATCAAGGTGCTCGACGAGCACGTACCGCTCGCCGTCGACCTGCTCGCCGACATCGTCATGAATCCGGCGTTTGACGGTGAAGAACTCGAGCGTGAGAAGAAGGTGATTCTCGAAGAGATCAAGATGGTCGAGGATACGCCCGACGACCTGGTTCATGAGCTCTTCACGCAGCATTTCTGGGAAGGGCATCCGCTCGGGCGGCCGATCCTGGGATCGAAGGAGACGGTCGAGTCGTTCAGCCCCGAGATCCTACGTGAGTATTTCCGGCGGGCGTACGTGGCCCCCAACATGATCGTCGCGGCGGCGGGGAACGTCGCGCACGAGCGCGTGCGCGATCTCGTTCGCCGCGCGTTCTCCAGGCTGCCGCCGGACGGCGAACAGTTCGCCGACGTGGCCCCGACCGTCATCCCGCAGGTGGTTGTCCGCGCGAAAGAGCTCGAGCAGAGCCACGTCTGCCTCGGAACGAACAGCTATCCGCAGAACCACGACGATCGGTACGTGAGCTACATCATGAACACCGTGCTCGGCGGTTCGATGAGCTCGCGGCTGTTTCAGAACGTGCGCGAAAAGCGCGGGCTGGCGTACGCGGTGTTCAGCGGCCTGAGCGCGTACCGCGACGCTGGCAACATCACCATTTACGCGGGCTGCTCGAACGAAGCGGTGCCCCAGGTGGTCGACGTCTGCGTCGAAGAATTGCGCGGGATGAAGCAGCCCGTTGGAGACGCCGAACTGCGGCGGGCGAAGGATCACCTGAAGGGCAGCCTCATGCTCAGTCTCGAGAACACCGCGAGCCGCATGTCGCA
>JBOGIZ010000674.1:0-1732 GCA_050747805.1 Vicinamibacterales bacterium
ACGCCGTATCGAAGCGCGCCGTGTTCTGCGGCACCATCTGCGGGATGTCGAGTTCGGCAAGGCGTTCGGGCGTCATCGGCATGCAGATGAGGCCGCGGCCGTAGCGCGCCATGAAGTTGATGACCTCCGGCGTCACCTTTTCGGCCGCCACGGTCAGGTCGCCTTCGTTCTCGCGATCTTCGTCGTCGACCACGATGATCATGCGGCCGTCGCGGAACGCGTTGAGCGCATCGTCGATGCGGGCAAACGGCGAGCGGGGCTTCTTGGGTGTCATTTGTCTTTCGCCAGCTCGAGCGCGCGGACCGCGTACTTGCCGAGCACGTCGCATTCGAGGTTCACGAGATCGTTGACCTTCACCGTGTGCAGATTCGTGTGCTGCCACGTGAACGGAATCACCTGGATGTCGAATCGCCGGTCGTCGACGCCGGCGACCGTCAGACTGATGCCGTCGACCGCGATGGATCCTTTGCGCACGATGAGCGACGCGAGCGACGGCGGAAACTTCACCGTCACCCACCGGCAGTCGCGATCCTGGCGTATTTCCTCGATGGCGCCGGTCGCATCGACATGCCCCTGCACGAAGTGGCCGCCAATCGGCGCCCCGGCGCGCAGCGGCCGCTCCAGGTTCACGATGACGCTCCGCTTGAGGGACCCAAGGGCGCTCACTCGCAGCGTTTCCGGCGAGACATCGAAGTGCACGCTGTCCTCATCGGCGGCGACAACCGTGAGACAGACGCCGTTGACGGCCACCGAATCCCCCTGCGTCAGCTCCGGCGCCAGCGCCGTGTTCAACCGCAGGCGCACCCCGGCGGGCGTCGGCTTGATTTCAGCAACGTCCCCCACGGATTCAATGATTCCCGTGAACATATCCCTGCACCATCACGTCGTCGCCCAGCCAGGCCGCCGAGCGCCTGCACAGCCGATCCCAATCGAGCCGTCCGCGTCCGAGCCACTCGAGACCACCCGGCCCGAGGGTCACCGGCGCGATGTACACCTGCACGAGATCGACGAGCCCCGCCGCGATCGCGGAACGGTGAAGCGCCGCGCCGCCCTCGAGCACCAGTGAGGTGATCTGTCGATCGGAGAGGGCGTGAAGGGCCACGGCCAGATCGTCGGACGGCTGCGCGAGAACCGTCGCGCCTGCGGCCTCCAGCGCTTTCCTGCGCACGGCCGCGTGTGCCTTCGTGCGTTCGGTGGTCATTATTATGACCGGCCCTGCCTCGAGGGTCGAGAGGACCCGCGCCGACGGCGGCGTCCGGAGGCGTCTGTCGAAAATGACGCGCGTGAGCGGCCGGGCGCGAAACGCACCACGAGCCGTGAGGAGCGGATCGTCAGCCAGAATGGTCCCCGCACCGACGCCAATGGCGTCGATTTCGGCCCGCTGCCGCTGAATCCGCCGGTTCGCCGCGGGCCCGGTGAGTTTCGTCCGCACGCCTGGCGCCGCCGCGACGCGCCCATCGACGCTGAGGGCCACCTTCATAATGACGAACGGCCGGCGCTCGAGGATCCAGGTCAGAAACGCCGCATTCTGCCGTCGCGCCGCCTGCTCTTCAATGCCGACGACGGTTTCGACACCGCGCGCCCGAAGGTGCGCCAGCCCGGCGCCCTTGACGAGTGGATTTGGATCGACGAGCGCGACGACCGCGCAGCGGATTCCCGCGTCGGCCACGCGCGGCGCGCACGGTCCCGTCCGGCCGACATGCGCGCAGGGTTCGAGCGTGCAGTAGAGCGT
>JBOGIZ010000675.1:0-7810 GCA_050747805.1 Vicinamibacterales bacterium
CATTTTTGCCGTGCTGGCCCTGATGGTCGCGGCCGTGGGTCTGTATAGTCTGCTGTCGTACGTGGTCGCGAGCCGCACGGCAGAATTCGGCATCCGTCTGGCAATCGGCGCTCCACCCTCGAGCATCGTCTGGTCAGTGGTACGCGGTGGAATTCTCCTCGCCATCGTGGGCGTCGCCCTCGGCGTGGCGGTCGCGCTACTGTTCGTCCACCTGCTCCGACATCAGCTGTTCGGTCTCCAGCGGATGGATCCTTTGATACTGTGGACGGGACCCGTCATGGTCCTGATTCTCGCTCTTCTTGCCGCGTACACCGCGGCGCGGCGCGCGAGCAACCTCGACGTGATCCGTGCATTGAAGGGGGAGTAGGAGGGCGAGGCGCACGAATCGCACGGAGCCATGCTCCTGTCTGTCGCAATCTCCACTCATAACCGCCGCCGGCCTCCAGGTGGCGAATCTTCTCCTTGAGGAGATCCTTTTCCGTCGCCAGGTCCGCTGAAAGCCCTGACGCCCAGCGAGCTCGCTGAGATTCGGATCAGGATAGCGGACGACACGGAATAAGGCAGATCGGACCGCATCATTCCGCGCGTAACGCGAGCATCGGATCGGTGCGGGAGGCGCGCAGCGCAGGGCCCAGGCTGCCGAGCAGCACAATCGCAAGCGTCAGCAGCAGCGTCAACGCGTAGATCGTCGGATCGTACGGGTCCACGCCCACCAGGACCGCGCGAAGCGCGCCGCTCAACCACAGCGACGCGCTGAGTCCAGTGAGACCTCCGGCGAGTGCAGGCAGCAGAGAGCCGCGCAGCACGAGCCGTTGAATGCGAGCCCCGTCCGCCCCAAGGGCGATGCGAATCCCCATCTCCTTCATTCGCCGGCCGACTTCGTGCGTCACGATCCCAAACACACCGACGAACGTCAGGAGCAACGCAATCGCTGTCAACGGTCCGATCACGATTGCGAGGAACCGCGGCTCGGCCAATTCCCGTTCGAACACCGATACCCGATCGATGGTGACTCGAGCGCCCGGTTGAACTCGTGCCGCCATGGATTGCAGCTCTCGTTCAGTCGCGGCCTCGTGTGGCGGACGATACAGGAAAAACCAGAATCTCGGCGCGCCCAAGGGGACGAATCCGCTCCCGCGCTGAAACCGGGAGTCGAGCAAATCCGTGCGAACCGTACCGGTCACGCCGACGACGGTCCGGACTGTGCCGTCGATGTCCTTCACCGTGCGCCCAAGGGGATCGACGCCGGGCCACAGCAGCGTCGCGGCGCGCTGATCGATGACAGCCACCGGGGCACCCGAGAGCGCCTCGTCCTCAGTGAAAAGCCGACCGCGGACGAGCCGCAGTCGCATCACACCGAAAAACGCGCCGCTGACATGCCAGGCGCTCACGACCGCGAAACGACGAGGCATGTCGGGGCGCATCAGCGCCGTATCGCGCGTCAGGCCCGGCAATCCGGCCGAAACGGCGACGCTGCCGTCGAATCGGGCGCGCAATATGTCGTAGAACCGGCGGTTCGTTCCCTGGTACTGCACCGGATTGCGGAAATCGACTCCTGGAAAGGTCGGAAGGATCTGTCGCACACCCTCGTCGTCGAAACCGACCGGAGTTGTCGCCAGGGTTATGAAACTGCGAACGACCAGCAGTCCGGTGACGAGCAGCGTCACGGCCATCGTCACCTGTACAAAAATCAACGTCGGATCTCCGCCAGTCATCCTGCGCGCGGCCGTTCCAGGCGGGACGACCGCAATCGTGTCGCGCACTTCGCCGGACGCTGCGTGAATCGCCGGAAAGACACCAAAGACGACGAGCGTTGAAAGAACACTGCAAGCGGTGATCGCCGCAATGCGCCAGTCGAGCACCGGCGTCACCATTTGATAGGCGTGCGCGATCGGCGGGACATACGCTGTCGCCAGACGTGAGAGCGCGGCTCCCGCACCGAATGCGCTCAGACCGCCTGCGATTGCGAGCAGCAACACTTCGACGAGCAGTTGGCGAACGAGGCGGCCGCGCGACGCTCCGATCGCGCGGCGGATGCCGAACTCGCGGCGTCGAGCACGCAAGCGCGCCGTCGTGAGCTGCGCGAGGTTCGCGCTGGCGAGGATGAGAATGCAGACCGCCGCGGCGAGCAGCATCGCGATCGGTGTTCGGATCCCGCCAAACAGCGCCTCCCGCAGCGGCGTAAAGCGCACCTTTCGATTTCGCTGAAAGGCGGGGTAATCCTGTTCGACGCTGCGCATGAGCACCTGCATCTGAGCCGTCGCGGCACCAAGGCTCGCAGTGTCCTTCAGGCGCACGATCGGTCGCACGAAGGCATTCGGCCGAGCGTCGGTTGGGTCAAACGTTTGAGGAACAAGTGCGACTGGCTGTCGATTCGTGTAATCAGGAAAGAAGAACGCTCTCGGCAGCACGCCGACGATCTCATAGGTATGCGGCCGCGGTCCTGCGAACGTCAGCCGCTGCTGCAGCACGTCGGCGCGGCCTCCGAACGCTTGTTGCCAAAGCGCGTACGTGATTAACGCGACATCAGTTTGAGACGCATACTCGTCGCTTCGAAACCCTCGGCCAAGGATGGGCTGAATGCCGAGGGCCGGGAGAAATCCTGGCGTCACGCCATACGACAGCGAAATCTCAGCAGCGGTGCCGATCGGAGCGACATCGACGGGTCCTTTGAAGTCTCCGACGGTCGCGAAGGCGCCGCCTGCCGACTCGGCGCGCAGTTCGTCGGGCACATGCAGCATCGCCCCTTCCGCGGACATCCTGAAGAGCCGCTCGGCATGCGGGAACGGTAACGGTCGAAACAGAACGGGATCGGCGATCGTGAGGATCGCCGTCACGGCACCTACGCCGAGGGCAAGAGTGAGAACGACGGCACAGGCGAAACCAGGATTGCGCCGAAGTTGTCGCAGGGCGGAACGAAGATCGTCCAACATCTGCCCCAAGCCCTGCGATTCTAACTCCCATCCAGCCCGTGGTGCTGGCGGACGTTCAACGCCTTCCACAGCAGCCCAGGATGTGTTCGGATGAGGTTCTGCAGTCGCTTGTCCCCAGTGAGCAGTTCGGGATTAATTTCGCCTCGATCGTTCAAACCGTCGAGGAATTCTCGCTCGCTGCTCGTCAGCGGCAGAACCAGCGACAGGATTTCACGGCAGCCTGATTCCAACGTCCGGCTCCATTAAGGCGACGCGGTCGTTCCTCACGAGTGACCGTCGCCATGAGGCGCGACGTGCAAGCGGGCACCCGACAGCGTTTGCATCGGCGAAGAAGACCTTCGAAGTGGACTGGCCGTTCTGGCGGAGGAGCGCGGCGACTCCGCGTTCTAATCGCCGCTTGATATGCGGCGATTAGATGCTATAATCACCGCACATCATGCGGCGCTCTTTCCGCTATGTCCACGAGCGTTCCGAGTGGCCCACGTTCCATTGGGATCAAGACCGCCTTGCGGGCACGTTGGCCGGCGTCCGGCATCGACAGGGGCGACTCGTCGGGCGCATGGAGGCGCTCGGGTTCCCGCTTCAGCAGGAGGCCACCCTCGCGGCCCTGACGGAAGAGACGGTCACGAGCAGCGAGATCGAAGGGGAGAAGCTCGACGCGGCGCAGGTCCGCTCGTCAATCGCGCGGCGTCTGGGCATCGATGCGGGCGGCGTCGATGTCGTCGACCGCCGTGTCGAAGGCGTTGTCGACATGATGCTCGATGCGACGCGGAACTTCGATCGACCTCTCACGGCGGAACGGCTGTTCGGCTGGCACGCGTCGCTCTTCCCGACCGGCCGCAGCGGGATGCGGAAGCTTCGTGTCGGTGCGTGGCGCCAGGACACCACCGGTCCGATGCAGGTCGTGTCGGGACCGATCGGGCGCCAACGGGTTCATTTCGAAGCGCCGGCGGCCGAGCGCCTCGATCGCGAGATGCGCGCATTTCTGCGCTGGTTCAATAAGGGCACCGGTCCTGCCGTGGCTGATGACGTATTCAAGGCCGGCCTCGCGCATCTGTGGTTCGTCACGATCCATCCGTTCGACGATGGCAACGGCCGCATGGCGCGGGCGATTGCCGATCTCGCGCTGGCGCGATCGGAGCAGAGCCCGGAGCGGTTCTACAGCATGTCCGCCCAAGTCCGACGCGAGCGGAACGACTACTACGACATCCTCGAGCGCGCGCAGAAGGGCACGATGGACGTGACGGCCTGGATGGAATGGTTCCTCGATTGCCTTGGACGCGCGATCGCTGGTGCTGAGACCACGCTCGCCGCTGTTCTTCGGAAGGCGCGCTTCTGGCAGCAGCATCGCGACGTGCCGATCAATGACCGTCAGCGTGTGATGTTGAATCGGCTCTTGGCCGGATTCGAGGGCAAGCTGACCACCTCGAAGTGGGCGGCGATCACGAAGTGCTCATCGGACACGGCGCTGCGCGACATCCTCGATCTCGTCACCCGCGGCGCGCTCGTGCGAAATCCCGGAGCCGGCCGCAGCACCAGCTACTCGCTCGCAGACGCGAACTGAAATGTGGACACATTCGTGGTAGGATTGTGGCCACTGCATCGAGGTGTCCGCATGGAATCCGTCGGCATCCGCGAGTTGAAGGCGCACCTGAGTCGGCACTTGAAGCGCGTGCGGTCCGGCGCCAGGCTCGTGGTCACTGAACGCGGGCGTTCGATCGCGACCATCAGTCCCATCGCGACGCCGGCCGGCGTCGAATGGGCCCATCGGCTCGTCGCCGAAGGACGGGCCCACTGGAGCGGAGGCAAGCCCGCAGGCAATCCTCAGCCGGGACAGCTCGCCGATAGGCGAACGGTCTCAGACGCCGTGCTCGAGGATCGTGGGTGACCCTCTACCTCGATACCAGCAGTCTCGTAAAGCTCTACGTCGCTGAGTCAGGCAGTGACGCCGTGCGCCAACTGGTCGCCGCCGCATCTGTGGTCGCCACGTCGATGATTGCGTACACGGAGACTCGCGCGGCGCTGGCGCGGCGGCGGCGGGAACGCGCGCTTCCCCCGACCGCTTTTGCATCGGCGAAGAAAGCGTTCGAAGCGGAGTGGCCCGACTACTTCACGGTCGAGCTGACGTCGGCTCTGTGTCGCCAGGCGGGCGAGTTCGCGGAACGCTACCGGCTCCGGGCGTATGACAGCATGCACTTGGCGGCATTCGCCGCGGTTGCCCGCGAGGCTGGCGTGCGCGATACGCGATTCTCGAGTTTCGACGATGCGCTCAATCGCTCCGCGCGCTCGCTGCATCGGACGATGGCTCGCGGCCGATGAGAACGTGAGGTTCGCGTCAGATCGCCGGCCGGAGGCTCTCCATAGCCCCATCGCTCCCACAGAGGTTTTGTAGCCACATGAGGTAACAACAGGGACAAAGAACAAGATGCCGAGCGCCTTGTGCAGACGCCGGGCATCCCGGGCCGCCTCCCGAAGGGCCTCGTCGATGGCCGTCCCCTCATCGAACAGTTCCGTGATTGTCGGCTCCGTGCTGCTCATGGTCGAACCCCTCTGAAGCCATCTGCCAGGTTTGTGGCAATCGAATGCGAGTCGGCACGCCTGTGCCGCCTGCTGCCACGAGCTCAGGACCGTCGACCGGCGAGGCGTCATAGACCCGCCGGCGATCGGCCAGCCCTCGATATAGCGTAAAGAAGTTCTGGCGTCCGCGGGTGTACCTTCGGCGTACGGCATCGACGGGCACGTCGTGCCCTCCAGCACGTACTCGTTCTGCCACTCTGGCGATGGCGAGATCGACGTCGGCCATGCGAGGTGCAGGGCAGCGAGGGCCGGCTCTGTCCCGGCGTTGGCCAACGCGGCCTGCAGGCCTAAACGTGGGACAACTGATGAGGTCCTGGCGAGGGATGACTGAACCAGTTTGGGACCGGCGGCGTCTTGCAGAATAGTTTGACGATGCCTGACGCGGCCCGCCTCGAGAAGATCGGAAGGCTGGTGACTATCGAGGCCGATCGTGAACGCGGATTCGACGAACGCCTGCGTGAGTGTTGCAGCCTCGCGGTACGCGTGGCCTACAGCGTCGTCCGGCACCGCCAGGACGCGGAGGACGTGGCGCAAGAGGCGTTCACCAGAGCGTACGAAAAATTCGCGCAGCTTCGCGATCGCGATCGGTTTCGGGCCTGGCTCGTGCGGATGACCTGGCGGCTGGCGCTCGATCGGCACCGGTCGGAAAAGCGTCGGCTGATACGCGAAACCGCCGCCGCTGTCCGGATAAGGCCTGCGAGCGTCGAGAGCGATGCGATCGCGGGAGAGCGAGCGGCGCGGCTCTGGGCGGCGATCGATGGATTGCCCGAGAAGCTCCGCCTCACGATCGTTCTCTCCGCCATTGAAGGATACGACACGGGCGAAGTCGCCGGCTTGCTTGGCGTGCCAGAAGGGACCATCAAGTCACGTCTCTTCGTCGCGCGCAAGCATCTCGCAGAGAGTTTGCAATGTCTGACGAACGACAATCCGCATCGCTGAACGACTCATCCGCGACCGAAATCGATCGCGAGCTGGCGCAGCTGCTGTCAATCGCGCCGTCCGCCGAATTCGTGCCGCGCGTGCAGCGGCGCATCCGCACCGAGGCGGCGCTCCGGCCGTCGCGCATGCCGTGGTGGATTCGAGTCGCCGCAGCGGCAACCGTCGTCCTCGCGATCCTGCTCGGATCCCGAGTGTGGCGGACCCAGCGCGTGACCCCAGAGGTGCGCATCGTCGGCATCACGAAGCAGCCCCCATCCGTCATGCCCCCTGCGCATCAAGCGGCCGCGCCGCTACCGCAACCGCCGCGAATCGCGGGTCGCAGGCCGAAGCGCGTCCCGCCGGTGCCGGAAGGGCGCCGCGAGGCAGGTTCGACGCAGGCGGACGTTGTGGTTTCGCGCGATCAGCTCCGCGCGATCGCGCGGCTGCAGGAATTAGTCGCACACGGCGACCTGACGGACAAGAATTCGCCGCCGACCGGCAGCATTCCTGAGGCTCTCACGGACATCCGGCCAGCGCCGCTGGCGATCGCTCCGCTGACGGTGTCGGTTGTAGAAGTCATCACGGGAGGCGAGGGATCCAGGGCCCGTTTGGAACGGTATAAACGCAGAAGGAGATGTGAGATGCGGAATCGGACGATTCTCGCCGCGCTGCTGGCCATGGCCATCGGTGGCGCGGGGTACGCACAGGAACCGGCGGCCGCGAGCGCGCCACAGTCCGGCCGCGCTCAATCGGCGGCGCTTGTCGGTGTGAAAGTTCAGGTGGTCATCTCGCGCTATCAGGGCGAAAAAAAGCTTGGTAGTCTGCCTTACGTTCTGGGCGTTCTCGTGAATGGAGCCAAAACGAGCCTCCGGATGGGCGTCGACGTACCAGTCACCCAGACCGTATTCTCCAGCGCGACGAAGGACGGCCCCGCAACTGTTCCAACCAAGAGCTACAGCTATCGAACCGTCGGGACGAACATCGACTGCCAGGCACAAAGCGGTCCGGACGGGTCTTACAAGCTGTTCATCACCGTGACCGATTCATCTGTGCAGCTCGATTCGAAGGATCTCGGCAACGGATTGGCGCCGGACCTGCCGATGTTTCGATCGTTCAATTCGAGTTTTCAAGTCTTGCTGCGCGACGGTCAGTCGACGCAGTACACATCGGCTACAGATCCGGTCAGCGGTGAACTCACGAAGATCGACGTGACGTTGAATCTGGCGAAATAGCCAGGAGTCACTGCGCTACTCCGCGCGCAACGCGACGATCGGATCGACCCTCATGGCACGCCGTGCCGGGATGTAGCTCGCGGCAATCGCCACCGCGGCGAGCGCCGCGACCGCCACGGCGAACGACACGGGGTCCGTCGGTGCGACGCC
>JBOGIZ010000676.1:0-2179 GCA_050747805.1 Vicinamibacterales bacterium
GGTCAGCACCCTCCGTTGCCGCCCTCCGCCCCCTGCACTCCGCGCCCCGCCCCCCGCGTTCAGCCGAGCGGCGCCACGATCAGATCGCCGATCGTGCGTTCGTTTGCGCCGGCAGGCTCGGCGTCGGCTCGGGCGATCGCGGCGCGCTCGAAGACCGCTCCAGCAGGGATGCGCACGCCGTCCGCGATGACGCATTCGGACACGCTCGCGCCCTCTTCCACGACCACGTCGTCCCAGAGCACCGATCGCGCGACGCGGGCGCTTGGCGAGACGCGCACGTTGACGCCGCCGCGCGGGCGATCGCGCCGTCCGTCGGCGGCCGCAAACGCGAGCGAGGTCTCGAGCAGATCGGCGGGCGTACCGATGTCATGGAAGCCGGCATCGCTGACGAAGCCCATCACCGATCCGCGGCGCGCGGCCATCAGGCGAGGGTAGATCTCGAGTACCGATTCGGACGGTGCTCCATCGGGCAGATCTGCGAACGCGGCGGCCTCGACGATCTGCGGCCCGATGAAATGAAACGAGAGGCCGGAACTGCCGCGCCGCGTGAACGCCGTCACCGCGCCGTTCTCGTCCAGCAGAACGCCGCCATACTTGTCCGGCCGCGGATTGGGTGTCAGCGCCATCGTCACCAGCGCGCCGCTCGAGCGATGCTGGGCCGACATCGCCGCGAGATCGACCGTGGTCAGCGTGTCGCCATTTACGAGCGCGAACGTCTCGTCCGTCTCGCGATCGAGGAGGAGCGGCAGCGCGTGGCGCGGTCCGCCGGCCGAACCGAGAATCGGCGATTCCCACGAGTAGCGGACACGCGCGCCGAGATCGGAGCCGTCGCCGACCGCCGCGGCGATCGATTCAGGTTTGTGATGGAGGTTGAGAACCAGATCGGAGACGCCCTGTGCGACGAGCCATCGGACGACACGCCGTACCAGTGCGTCGCCGTCGACGAGAGCCGCCGCCTTGGCGCGCGCGCGCGTGAGCGGGCGCAGGCGCGTGCCGAACCCCGCCGTCAGGACGAGGCCGCGGCGCGGAACCGATCGGCTCACAGACGATCTTCGAACACCATGTCGGAACCCACGAGGCCGCACTCGTCGCGGTGCCGGAGAAACAGGCCGCGGTACGAATCGAGGATATAGTCCTCGGCGCTTCGGCCAAGCGCGTCGGCCATCGAGCTGATGCCCGGCTCCGAACCTTCGATTTCGACGAACACGCCGACCGGTGTTTCGTCGATCGCGACGATCACGTCTTCGTGCGCGAATTCCTCACGGTACTTCTGGTACCGGAACCAGACGTGAAAGCCGAGCTCCTGAAAGACGTGGAGGAGCACCTCGCCGTCGCCGACCATCGTCTCGACCTCCTCGCGCACCTTGACGATCGACGGTTGAACGGGTCCCTTGAACGTGATGCGGCTCTTGCCGTTTTCGATGCGGACCCGCAGCACGCATCGGCGCCGCCGCAGCGATTCGTCCTCGGTGTCGAGCAGCGCGTCTTCCTGCAGGCGCCGGCCCAGCAGGGGCGTCGCGCCGGCGGCGAGCACCGCGTCGCGGGCTTCCTCGACCGACGCAAACCTGAGCTTGACCTCCCGTTCGAGCGTGTCCGTCATGGCCATAAGCTGGCGATTATAGTGCGATCGGCCGCCAGGGCCCACGCCAGAAGGCCTGGCGCACGAACACGTACATCGTGAAGCATTCGAGCGCAAACGGGGGAAAACCGAGATAGCCGGACAGCGGCATTTCGAAGAGCTTCACGTGCGGCGGAACCGGCACCGTGTAAATCCACTTCGTGTGCGCCCAGTAATTCCAGCATTCCCACAGGAAACCGCAGACGAGCCCGCCGATCAGCAGATTGATGAGCCGGCCATAGTGTCCGGCATCAAGATCGCCGCGCAGCGACTCGACTCCGAGTCTCGCGTTGACCGGATCAAGCAGAAAGATGAATCCGAGCCAGACCGGCGCCGCCAGCCACGGCGATGGATGAACGATCGGGGCCGCAAGCATGACGATGCCAGCGGCAATGCTCGCCCAGCCCGCGGCGCCGAGCGGGACACGGGGCGCCACCGCACGCCGGTACCCGGGCGCGCGGCGATCCCGGAACGATCCCACGAGTTCGGACACTTCAAAAATTGCGGGCGAAATCGTAGCAAACGCCCAGACGTAGCCGATGTCGCGCACGAGGTACGAGT
>JBOGIZ010000677.1:0-4205 GCA_050747805.1 Vicinamibacterales bacterium
TTGATTGAACGTGGGATCGACGGGAAGCCAGAGACCAGTTGCCGGTTTCCGGTCTCCGGTTTCCAGTCGCCGGTTGCCGCTTTCCGCACCCCGCACTCCGCCCCCTGCACCCCGCGCTCCGCCCCCCGCGATATACACCTCGGGCCACGCGTGATAGTAAAACGCGCCGCGCGCGTAGACGAGACCCACCGCGATGCGCGCGGGCAGCCCAATCGACCGCGCCATCGCGACATAGAGCGCCGTGTGTTCGTTACAGTCACCGACCTTGGTTCTCAGGACGTCGCGCGCATCGGGCAGGCCGACCGTTGGTTTCTTGTCGAGCAGCGCGTTGACGCGGCGCGTCAGTCGCTCCGCTTCGGTGCGCGGATCGGCCGCGTCGCCAATCGCCTCGAGGGCTGCCGCGTGAATATCAGGATCGTCGCTTTCGATGAGCGGCTCGGGTTTGAGGTACGTCGCGATGCTCGGATCGGCCGGCTCGGGTTTGAGCGTCCGAGCGTCGCGAATGTCGATGACGCCGCCGTCGACCGACTGTCCCGCTCCCTGCAGATCGGGGTTCGAGAGGTCCGCGCCTTCGAGCGTCAGCCGGATTTCCCGTACGTCGCGGGGATCGTTGATGCGCTTCTTCGTGGTCAGCACGGGCACCACGGCCGCGGATGCGAGCAGGCCTGCGCTCGTGCGGCCGCCGATCGCCATCCGGCGTGCAAGATCGGGCGGCTCGCGCACGGTGTAGAGCCCGAGCGGGCTCTCTTCGCGCACCACTTCGCCCGTGTCGGTGATCCAGGACGTCGTGTGCAGCGCGCCGTACGCCATGTCGACGCGGAAAGCGGGCACCGGGCGCCCGACCTCGCTCGTGATCTGACGTCCGCGGAGGCGCAGCGCGACGGGCACGTACGCGTTGACCATCTCGCGCTTGCCGATCGCGATCGTGACCGGCTGATTGCTGAGCGTCGCGGGATCGAAGAGCATCCAATGCTCGATGGCGCCAGGCTTCAATCCTTTCGCCGCGAGACGGCGAGGAAGGTTGAGGCTGAGGACCGGGACATCCTGAAGATCGCGTTCCTCGTGCTGCTGACCGCTCGCCGACGCGATCGTGAGGCTCACGTGACGGCCGTTGACGCGCCCGCTGACGTGCACCGGGCCGGTGCCCGGATCGAGCGAGAAGTCGAAGGATCGCAGTACGAAGTCGCGATCGAGCTCGGCCTTTGTTTCGATGGCCGCCGGCGTCGTCTCACCGAGGAGGGACATCTGGAGCCGGCTGTCTTCCTGGAGCTCGAACCCTTCCGCGGTCGGGGTCGTCTGACTGACGCTGAATCCGATCTTGTCGCCCTGGTAGTACACTCCGCGCCACTCGGCCGCCGATCCGTACCGCGCAAGATCGCCCGCGAGATTGAGCGTCCGCGCCTGTACCAATGCCCGCTCCATCAGCACGCCCATGGTGGCGATCCAGGCGAGCAGGATCAGGAGCGAGCCGGCCCGCGTGACGCGCCGGGGCAGCGGACGGAAGAGGGGCATCGGGGGGATTGTCGCATGGGGAGGTTGGAGGTTGGAGGTTGGAGGTTGGAGGCTGGAGGCTGGAGGCTGGAGGCTGGAGTTCGGCGATCACCGATTTGATACGCTTCTTCGTATGCCGCTCGACAAGCTCAATCCGGCGCTCGTCACAGAGGTTCAGACGCTCCAGAAGGAAGGCCGCGCGAAAGCGCCTGAACGCATCATCACCGGATACTCGGCGTCGCACGGCGCGCGCGGACCGCGCTACACGCTGCGCGGCAGCGGCGGCGAGTTCCTGCGGAGGAATTCCAACAGCTACCTTTCGCTGTCGCACCATCCGGCGCTGCTCGAAGCCGCCGACCACTCGGCGAAGACGTTCGGCGCCGGCCCTGGTGCTGTCCGATTCATCGACGGCACCGCCGCGCCCCACGTGGCGCTCGAAGAGCGCATCGCGCGCTTCACGAGCCGCCCGGCAGCCAAGATCTTCAACTCGGCCTACACGACAGTCCTGGGGCTCTCGATGGCGCTCTCAGGCCCCGGCACGTTCTGGATCGGCGACGAGCTGAACCACAACTGCATCATTCGCGCGATGCGGATCGCGAATGTTCCGAAGGAGCAGCGCGCGATCTACAAGCACAACGACCTCGCGGATCTGAAAAAACAGCTCGCCGCGGTGCCGTCGTCCATGGGCCGCGTCATGGTGATCTTCGACGGCATCTTCAGCATGCGCGGCGACAACGCGCCGGTCGCCGAGATCCAGACGCTGTGCGGCGAGGCGCACCCGCGCTTCCTCGACGGCGTGATCACGGTCATGGACGACTCGCACGGCATCGGCGCCTACGGCGCGACCGGCCGCGGCACGGAAGAATTCTGCGGCGCGCGCGTCGACATTCTGATCGGGACGTTCGGCAAGGCGTTCGGCGTCAACGGCGGGTTTGTCGCAGCAAGCCCGGACGTGATCGAAGCGGTCCGCCAGAAGGCCGATACCTACATCTACACCAACCCGCTCGGCGCGGGCGATGCCGCGGCCGCACTCGCGGGCGTCAACGTAGCCGACGGTCCCGAGGGGCGCGAGCGTCTCGCCAACCTTGCGGCGCGTACGAAGCAGTTCCGCGACGGACTGCAGGCGCTCGGACGCGAATCGATTCCCGGCCCGCATCCGGTCGTCCCGCTGCTCGTGCGCGACACCGATCGCACGCGCGTGACGGTGCAGCATCTGTTCGACGAGGGCATCCTCGCCGTCGGCCTGACATTCCCCGTCGTCCCTCGCGGGGATGAAACGATTCGGTTTCAAATCAACGCGGCGCACACGAGCGCGGACATCGAGCAGGTGCTGGGAGCGCTGAAGACGGCCTGACGCGCGGCGCGCGGGGGGCGGGGTGCGGGGTGCGGGGTGCGGAAGCGCGGAGTGCGGTGTGCGGAGTGCGGGGTGCGGGGTGCGGGTGGGGCGTGCGGCGTGCGGGGCGGCGAAAGGCGTGATCGGATGCGCGTCAGCGCCGGCGCTCTTCCGCGATCGCTTCGAGTTCGGCGATCGCTTCCAAGTCTTTCGGACGCCCGGCGGCGCGCTTCACCTCGATGAGCCGCTCGAGCAAGAGGCAGCGGCACCGGATCCCGAACGCGCCGATGATCTCGGTATCGGGCACGAGCCGCTCGTAGATCCCCCCGTAGGTGACCTCGCCCAGCAGATCGATATCGCCGGCGGTCGTCGTCAGCGTGAAGTTGAGTCCGTGTGCGAGCGTCTCCACGCTCCACGTGAAAGGCAGGCCCGGCGGTGCGCCGCGGGGGTACGGCTTCAGCGGCGCGAGCGCCGCGACGAGGCGGCCGAGGTTGTCGGGCGCCCGCCGATAGAGCACGTCGACGTCGTAGGTCGCGCGCACCGATCCGTGCGCGGCGGCGGCAAGACCGCCGATCAGAATGAACTCCACCGAGGCCGCGTCGAGCGCGCGAAGCAGCGCGCCGAAGCTCGTCGTCACCGGTTGCGGCGCGCCGCGCCGCGAAGCTCGTGCAAGTCGTGCATGAACGCTTGCAGCCGCGCGAGCCGCTGCTCAGGCGTCAGCTTCAGGTTCTCCCGGATGAGGGTGCGATCGACGTGCGCCTTGTAGGCCTCGATCACGGGATCGGGATCGAGCGACACCGGAACCTCGAATTTCGAGCCGCCCTGAACAGACATGGGGCTACTCTACCGCAGTCGACCGCGGATACCCGGAGCAGCGCACGCCATCCCCCGCCCGGCGTTGTCACGATCCTGGGGACACTCGCGGAGTGGCTGCCGGCCAGACGCGCAGCCCGGACCGATCCGATGCGCGTCCTGCGCGACGCGTGACGCGTGACGCGGGGTGCGGGGTGCGAGTGGCCGCCGAGCCCAAGGCTTCACAACACTGATCGTACAAGAGCGCGTCGTGCCGTAAAATCGCGAGCGTGAACACCACCCGCCTCGAAGCGTTCAGCGACGGCGTGATCGCGATCCTCATCACGATCATGGTGCTCGACCTGCGGACCCCAGCAGAAGCCAACTGGCACGCGGTGCAGCGGCTCGGTCCGGAGTTCTGCGCATACGTGCTCAGCTTCGTGTTCCTTGGCATCTACTGGTCGAACCACCATCACATGTTCCAGATGACGGAGCGCGTGACCGGCGGCATTCTCTGGGCGAACCTGCACCTGCTCTTCTGGCTCTCGCTCATCCCGTTCGCGACCGCGTGGACAGGCGAGACGCGTCT
>JBOGIZ010000678.1:0-3438 GCA_050747805.1 Vicinamibacterales bacterium
AGGTTCGCCGAGGCCTGGAGCGTTTCAACTTCCGTGCGTCCGAATCCCGTCTCCGTCCGGACGCGCAGATATGGAAGGAAGAACGGGAACACGATGAGCGCCGAGGTCAGCGCCCCCGTCGCGACAGCGGTCCAGTAGGCCGCCGATCGCCAGAGGGATCGCGTCTGGGCGAAGACGAGCGCAGCGTAACCCACCAGCAGTCCGGCGAAGATGCCGTAGTACGCGCACGAGAGCGCCTGCGCGGCGAGTCCCACGCCAAGGGCAACGCCTCGTCCGATCGTGGGCACGTCGGCGACGCGGTGCAGCAGCAGCAGCGACAGCGGAATGCCGCCCGTCATCAGGAGCTGAATGTGCGACAGATGGCTGAACACGTAGGGACAATAGGCGTACACAATCGCGCCCACGGCGGCCGCTGCAGGATCCTGCCAGAGGTAGCGCAGCAGACAGTAGGCGCCGGCGAACGCGGTCGCGAACGCGAACAGGCAGACGACGTTCAGCGCGAACCAGGCGTTTTTCGTGCTCCAGTAGAAGGGGACGGCGATCGCCCCTTCGAGGATGTTCGCCTCCGAGTACGCGAGCGTCAGGCGGTGCGGAAAAAAGATGTTGGCGTCGAACAGATGCGAGGGATCGGCGACGAGCGTGCGCGCGACCCACCCGACGTTCCAGATGCTGTACTGGCCGTCGGCATCCGTATCGCGCATGCGGCCGACGGTCGTCATGCCGGCGGCGAGCGGCCAGGTCATCGCGGCCGCGAGCACGACCCCGGCGAGCGAGACCAGTATGCACTCGCGCACGCGCGCTCTCTTCCCGGCCGCATCCATGTAGAATTGCTCGTCATTGTACATCTCCCGATTGCTCGCTTTCGCCGCGGCCCTGCTCGCGGCGCTCGGCGCGTGGCTCCCATGGGCCGCGATCTCCTTTGCGGATAGCGCGCTGGCGCGAACCGGCGCCGCCGCGCGCGTCGGCATTCTTCCAATTGACGTCGGTCATCTTTCGCTCGCCGGTGCGGCGGCCGCCGTAGTACTCGCGATCGCCTGGCGCCGCGATCGATCGGCGGCGGTCGCCGTTGCGGTGTCGCCGCTCCTGCTGCTGCTGCTGCCGTGGCTGCCGTTCCACGTGCCCACGGCATTCGACATCTGGCAGGGGCCGCTGGCGTCGTTGATCTGGTGCGCGGTCGCCGCCGCACTCGCGGCAATCGTGTGGCGTGGAGGCGTCCGGCTTCCGTCGCTGACGCCGCGCGCGGCCACGCTGACTGCCGGCGCGCTCGCGGTCGTCATCTGTTCGATCGCCGCGTGGGGCGCGTCAGCATCGATCCCCGGCGGCGACGAGCCGCACTACCTCATCATCACGCAGAGCCTGCTCTACGATCGCGATCTCAAGATCGAGAACAACCATCAACACGGCGACTATCACGCCTACTTCGCGGGCGATCTGCCGCCGGATTTTGTGCGCCGCGGCAGGAACGGCGCGATCTATTCGATTCACGCACCCGGCGTCTCGGCGCTCGTCCTGCCGGCCTTCGCGCTCGGGGGCTATCCCGCCGTCGTGTTGTTTCTGATCGCGGTCGCCGCCGCGGCGTCGATGCTCGCGTGGTGGCTGGCGTGGCGCGTCACGGCCGACGCGGCCGCGGCGTGGTTCGGGTGGGCGGCCGTCACCCTGTCGGCGCCGTTTCTGCTCGACAGCTTCACCGTTTACCCGGACGGTCCTGGCGAGGCCGTGGTGCTGACCGGATTCTGGGCTCTGCTGCGCGCCGAATGGGAAGAAGCGGACCCCTCGCATCCCGCGAAGGTTCGGCCCTGGTTTCTTCATGGTCTGGCGCTGGCGCTGCTGCCGTGGCTGCACACGCGGTTTTCCGTGCTCGCGGCGACGATCGGCGGCCTCGTGCTCGTGCGCCTCGCGCGGACGCCGAACCCCGTCACGAAAGCGATCGCCTTTCTGTCGGCGCCGGCGGTCAGCGCCATTGCCTGGATGCTGTTCTTCATGATCATCTACGGGACGCCGGATCCAACGGCGCCGTACGGCGGAAGTCTCCAGAGCTCGTTCGCGTTCGTGCCCGACGGACTCGGCGGTCTGCTCTTCGATCAGGGATTCGGAATGCTGGCGACGGCGCCGGTCCTGCTCGCCGGGCTCATCGGCCTTTTCTACGTCCGACGCCTGGCCCTCGACTGGGTGGTCACCGCGTTTCCGTATCTGCTCTCCGTGACGACGTTTGCGATGTGGTGGGCGGGATGGAGCGCGCCGGCGCGCTTTGTGCTCGTGCTGACGCTGCCGCTCGCGATCCCCGCCGCCGTGGCGTGGGCGCACGCGCGCTCGCGCGGATGGCGCACGGTGCGCGTCGCCTCGCTCGTGGCGACGGCGTGGCTGTCGGCCGTCATGGCGGGAGGGGGCGGCGGGCGGCTTGGATTTCACACGCGCAACGAAGGCGGGATGACGCCCGCGCCCTGGCTCTCCTGGGGCAGCGACGTTGTCGATCTCCCCGCCGCCGGTCCGGCGTTCGTGCCGCTGCCCAACGCCGATCGCGCCGCCGCGGCGCGCGAAGGATTCGTGGAAGCGAGCGTCTGGGCCGTCACGGGAATCGCGGCGATTCTATTGCTCGTCTCGTTCGTGGATCGCCGACGGCGCGGTGCCCCGGCCGTCATTGCCGCGACCACGGTGCTCGGCGGGATTGCCGTCATGTGCGCATCGACGATCGTCTGGGCGTACCACGGCGTCGACGCGATCACGCCGGTGCCCGCGCAGCTCGATGCGCTGCGGATGATGCCCGATCCGCACGTGCTGGCGATCGACCTCGCGAGCTGGCGGCGGCTGCCCGCGCGCCAGGCGCTGGCGATCACGATCGAACTGCCGGTGCATCGCGCCCGGCGCGACCATTTCGGCGCGCGCGGCGCGCTGGCGCAGTTTCCCGTCGTCCCCGCAGGCACGTACCGCGTGTCGGTCAAGCGGCACTGTTCGGGCGACGGACTGATGATGCTCGGCGTCGCGAACGATCAGTTTGCCCTGCTGACCGAACCGATCGGCGCGTTCGAACACGGTTTGGATCTGACGCTGCCCGCCGGCGCGCGGACGCTCACGATGCGCGCCGACGAGCAGGCGCGTGACGAGGTCGAAGCGGTCGATCTGCAGCCCGTTTCGCTCGAGCCCCATCCGCTCACCGGCGCAATCGCGCTGCACGCCGTTCGCTACGATGCCGCGACGGTCTTCTTCCTGGACGACCGCGCGTTTCCGGAGCCGTCGGCGTTCTGGGTCGGCGGCGCCAGGGCCACCGACGTCGTGATCGCATCCTCGCAGCCGAGATCTGCGCAAACGCTGGTACTGCGGAACGCGCCCGTCCCGAACACCGTGACGCTGCAGTCGGGATCGTGGCACGAGCAGCGGTCGCTCGGACCGGGCGAGGAATGGCACGTCGAGCTGCCACTCGACCCGCGCACCGGCGACGCG
>JBOGIZ010000679.1:0-2638 GCA_050747805.1 Vicinamibacterales bacterium
TCATCCGGCAGCTCGAAACGCCGGATCATCTTCGCGGCCGCATGACCGGCGTGAACATGATTTTCTTCATGGGCGGCCCGCAGCTTGGCGAGCTCGAGGCCGGACTGGTTGGGAACTGGCTCGGCGCGGTCTTTTCGGTCGTCAGCGGCGGCATCGGCTGCGTGATCTCGACGGGCTGGATTGTCGCGACCACACCCGCGCTGCGCGCCTACCGCAGCGAACCGGAGCGGCCCGCGCCCATCATGCCGGCGCCGCCCGCGGAAACGGCGCCGATCAACATGCGTGATTCCGCCGGTCCGGAATAGGGAGCTGACCTGGTCGATGCTCGGTGTCTAGTCCCCTGGAAACGTGATGCGTCACATAACTCCCGGGCGGGGCATCCCGGCTGGCGGCGTTGCTCCTCCCTCACATAGGCCCACTCTGCTCGGTCGTCGCGCCTTGCCATCCGGGCGCCGCGCTCCGGGACCTATGCAACGCATCACGCTTCCAGGGGACTAGCGCGTCGCGGACGGAGCGTATCGCGAAGAAATCCCTCTGAGCGCGCCGGACAGGCGTCAGTCGGCAAAACGCGCTGGAGGCGCCAGAAATCCGCGCGGGGTGTACCACGCCCCAAGTTCCGGGGCCCCGCGCTTCCGCCGACAATTCGCCGGCGGAAGCGTTTTGCCGGCGCGCGAAGCGGGATTTCGAAGCGAGACGCTTCGTCCGCGACGCGCGCGCTTATAATGCAAGTTGCGTGAGTACGCTGAATGTCGTCGTCCTCTACGATCGATGGGACCCTGAGGACGATGACGCCACGACGGAGCGGGCGCCGCTGACGCGGACGCTCGACAAGAAAGAAGTCGAAGACGAAGTCGCCGAGGCGCTCGGCAAACTCGGCCATCGCGCGGCGCTGCATTGCCTCGATGGATCGATCAAGAGCCTGCACGCGCTGGCGCGCCTCGATTGCGATCTGGTATTCAACCTCGCCGAGTCGTTCGCCGGCAACGACACGGCGGACGCCTCAATCGCCGCATATCTCGAACTCATCGGCAAGCGCTTCACGGGCGCGGGATCGCACGGACTGCTCTACGCGCAGGACAAAGCGGTCGCGAAGAAGATTCTCGAGTTCCACGGCATCCACACGCCGGTCTTCGCGCGGTCGTATCGCGGACGGCTCGACTTCTCACACGACCTCGAGTTTCCGGTGATCGTGAAGCCCGCGCGCGAAGACGGCTCGATCGGCATCGAGTTCAACGCCGTGGTGAACTCGATCCGCGAGCTGATGGAGCGGATCGACTGGCTGCACGCCAACTTCGATTCACCGGTGCTGATCGAGGAATACGTCGAAGGGCGCGAGATGTACGTCGGCGTGCTCGGCAACGACAATCCGGCCGCGCTGCCCGTCATCGAGCTCGACCTGTCGAAGCTTCCCGAGGGCACGCCGCGCATCGCCGGAGCGGAGGTGAAGTGGGGGAAGGGAACCGCCGCCTATCGCGACACCAAATCGGCCGTCGCCGAAGACTTGCCTGAAGAGACGTCTGCGCTCCTTCAACACACGGCCGTGGCCGTCTTCCAGGCACTCGAGCTCCGCGACTACGCGCGCATCGACATGCGGCTGCGAACCGACGGACGCGTCGCGGTGATCGAAGCCAATCCCAATCCGTGGCTCGCCTCGCGTGCCGAGTTCACGATGGCGGCGCGTCGTGCCGGCCGAACCTATACGCAGCTGGTCGCTGAAATCGCCGAGTTGGCCGTTGCACGATACGGCGTCTAGCGCGGATCCCGCAACTCGTTTCACACCGTAAGTTAGCGCCTCGGGCATCGGACCGAAGAGCTGGCCATTTCATCGTGCGTCGTCCGCGGAATGCGTAAAACAGGCCGATTTTAGGGCATTTTCCGTTGCCGGAACCGTGTCCTTCGAGTATACTGAGAGGACTGCTCATCGCGTGCATTCCTTTACTACCGACTCACCTTACGCTTGGGGGACATGTGACATTCGAGGTTGGTGACAAGGTCATTTACCCAAATCATGGACTCGGCGTCGTTCAAGGCATCGAAACAAAAACCATCCTCGGTACCACCTGCGGCTTTTATCACCTTCGCATGGTGGCGAACGACACGACCGTGCTCGTTCCACTCGACAACGTCGACGGCGTCGGTCTCAGACGCGCAATCGGCGACGAGGAGATCGAACGGCTCTTCACGCTGCTTGGCGACGGCAAGATCGACAACCATCAGAACTGGAAGGGCCGCTTCAAGGACAACTCGGATCGGATGCGGACCGGTTCGATCTATGACGTGGTCGAAGTGCTGAAAAGCCTGACGTTCCTCGCCCGGTCGAAGAACCTGTCGTTCCGCGAGAAGCGGATGCTCGATCGCGCGAAGTTCCTCGTCATTTCCGAAATCTCCGAGGTCGCGCGCGAGAAGAACGAGTCGGTGGAGGAGAAAGTCGACCGCGCGCTCGAACGCTGCTTCGCGACCAAGACGCGATCGATCGCCCGCGCGAAGGCCGCCAAGGACGTGCCGACGACTCGCGTCACCGCTCGGCGGACCGCCAAGGCGTCGTAATCATCCGAGGGGCGTTGCCCCTCGGACTCCCCGACACCGTCGCTCGCTCGCCGGCTTCGCACGGCTCGCTCCGATCGCGTGGCTCGTTCGC
>JBOGIZ010000680.1:0-4444 GCA_050747805.1 Vicinamibacterales bacterium
CCCTCGGACTCCCCGACACGCGTCCTCGCTAGCCGCTGCGCCGGCTCGCTCCGGCCGCGTGGCTCGCTCGCGGTGCTCGCTCGCGCAGGCTCCATCGGTGTAGACGACGAATTGTCAGAGTTTTACATGCTGCCGCGGTTGCTGTACGGCTTACCCCGGAAGCCAGCGGGCGACCGCCGCTGAGTAGGTCGCGTACGAGTTGCCAAATTTTCTCCTCAGGTTCGGCTCCTCGTACACCAGCACGTTCAGATGAATGAAGAGAAAGAATCCGACGAGGTACCACAGCAGGCTCCACGATTCGAAGAGAAGCGCTTCGCCCAACAGCACCAATAAGACTCCGACGTACATCGGGTTGCGTACGTAGCGATAGAGGCCGGTGACGACGAGCCGCTTCGGATGATCGACCGGCGCGGGAATCCCGCGGCCGCGCAGCGCAAATTCCCACACGCACCGCCCATAGACGAGAAATCCCAGTGTGAGCGGCACAAAGGCCGCGACCCATGCGCGTCCCGGCGGGGGCAGCGGGCCCATCAGCCCGAAGACGTCTCTCGGAAGCCAGAGCGTCACCGATCCGGGAACGACGACTGTAAAGATCAGCGCTTCGAAAAGCAGGCCCCAGCGGCGCGCGGCACCGAACGCTTTCCCGGTACGGCCATCAGATTCGTGCGCCGCCTTCGACAGTTGCGTGACCAGCGTGAGTCCCGCGACCAGACAGATCGGCGCGGTGAAGGTCCCTGGGAATCTCCGACCGAGCCAGACGTCAAGCGCGAGATGAGCGATCCCGTTGCCCACGCCCGCCACGAGCCCGAGGAACCATGCGCCAAGATAGCCGGTCGCCGCGCCGCGGCGCAACGCCAACCCTGCGATGCCGAGGAGGCACAGCCAGGAGCCGTTGAACCAGAGATACTGTGCCGTCGTCCACGACCCGCCCACGAGCGCCGGGAACTGCTTCGGAAAGCCCGTCCACCATTCTTCGCCGACGTGACAGGCCTGCACGACGAGACACGCGGCGTAGGCGTACGCCAGGCCACGGGCCGGTCTCGCCGGCATACGGCCGGCGCGCGCCCAGGCAACGTAGGCGACAACGCATCCAGCACAGAGGAGGATCGTCGCCGGCCCCATCGTGAGCAGCGTGACGGCAATCGCGACTGTCACGCATCCCGCGCCGGCCAGCAGCTCGGTTCGGCTGTATCGAAGCGCCGTCACAAAATCCCCAACTCCGCGTTGAGCCGCCAGACGAGATGCTTCCAGAGCAAGTAATAGACGGCCATGACGAGCGGCACAGCCGCCGCGGCCTCGACAGAGGTGAGAAAGACCACATCGAGTGCGCGCGTCATCATGACGCCGGCGGGAACAAGCAGCAGGGGAAGCAGCGCGCCATGCGCCGCGAGTGAGAGCGGCGACCGTTCTCTCAGTGCGAGATGCAAGGCGTTCCAGGCGCCCCACAGATTCGGCACGACGGCTAGAGGAAACACGAGCGCGCGTTCAATTGGCAGATCGAGGCCGGCGGCGTAGCGCGCGATGGCGAAGACCGCGACCACAAGCAGCAGGAAGACCGTCGGAACGAGGATGCCAGCCATGTAGGCGCGCAAATACGGGTGCGAGCGCACGCGGACTCCTTTCAGAGCTGGTGGGCGAGCGCAAGCCATGCGCCCGGATACAGGAGCAACGCGACCGCTACTCCGCCGACCAGCAGGTAATCGGTGCGGGACCATGCCGGCGACGTCGCGAAACGGCGGCGCACGAGCGGCCACAGATCGCGCGACGGCGTCGTCGCCGTCGTCGGCGGCAGTGCGGTTCGGAGCAGGTCACGAAGCCAGTCGGCGTCCGTCATCCTGATTTCCTCAGATGGGCGAGGTCTCGCCGAAGCTGGCGGACCGCGCGAAACACCCGCACCTTGACGGCCGCGACGCTGATGCCGAGCGCGTCGGCAATGACGTCGTACGGCTCATCCTCGATCAGCGCCAGCAGCGCGACGATGCGGAGCTTCGGCGACAGGCGGCGCATCGCCGCAGCCGTGTCGGCGCCAAGATCGTCCGCCGGCGCGGCATCGCCGGCTGCCACGTCCACGAGCATTGGCGCACGGCGAGACCGTTCCCGCTGTTCTCGCTTCAGCTGGTCGAGAGCCGCATGGGTCGCAATCCGGCGGATCCAGGCACCGAAATCCTTCGACGGATCGAAGCGCGCTCTGGCGCGATAGGCGCGCCAGAACGCGTCGGCCGTCACTTCTTCGGCAGCGCCGCGATCGCGCACGATCCGCAGCGCCCACCGAAAGACGGCGGGGTGCCATCGACGAAAGAGCGCTTCGAACGCCGCTTCGTCTCCTTGGCTGAAGCGCGCCGCGACGGCAACGGTCTGTGAGGGCCCGTCATCCGCCATCCATGCCTACCCTGTTTACTAAGACGGTCGCCGAAAGGTTACATGAGGACGTCGGCGGAGTGTCGCCTTATCGCGAGACGGCCACTTTGGCGTGCGAATCGGCCTGTCAGGTCAGGTAATCAGTTCGAGGTGCGCCCAGTGACCGGGCGCGTTGGCAAGCGGCGCGTCGCAGGTGACAATCGGCGCATGCAGCGCTTCCGAAGGCGATGTACATGGCATCGTAGGCGGTGACATTCTGGCGCAGCCCCCACGCGCGCGTCAGCAGATCGAGATGACCATGACGGTGGAGATCGAGGTCGGCAAGATCCGCGATCGCTTCGACCGCGCGGTCAGATGACACCTCGCCGGCCCGTACGAGACGTCGAAGACCCTGGGTGATTTCAACGTCAGCGAGGTGCGGCGTATGGAATTCATCCTGGCCTCGAAAGAGACGCGCCTCCACTCTGGTGCCGAGCGGCGTCTGCAATAGAAACTCGAGGAGCGCTGACGCGTCGACGACAATCACGCCGACTCGCGTTCCTCGCGGATGATCACAGCCGCCGGCGTCTTTAAGGTCACGCGTTTTCGACGATGGAGTCTGGTCAGCATCTCCTCGCGCGTGGGTCGCGCGGCGAGGCGCTCGAGCTCGGCCCGCAGGTAGTCGGAGAGCGTGTGCCCCGAGTCCGCCGCCCGGACCTTCAGCGTGCGGTGCAGGGCATCCGGCACATTTCTGATTTGGATCATCTTTGACATGTGCCAAGCATGCGTGCATGCGACTCACATGTCAAGACGCACCCGACTCACGGATGCGCCGGATGTTCAGCCCGGCGAGCCGGTCACACGGCTGACACTCGACCGCCGCCGATCGCACGGCGCCGATCGGCGCCATGTCTGTTGCCTGGGCCGTTGTGTTGGGGGTGGCGCCTGTGCGGCGTCTTGTGTGCGGACCCGGAATCGGATCGATGGACGTGCCGTGCATGGGCCGGCGCAGACTCGAGCGTCCGGCTTGTGTCCGTCGCCGCAGCGGCCGGGATCGCCACTCGCTCGATCGGCGCCGCCACGACGCGCTGAATCTGACGCAGCAGCGCGGTCTCGGATCCCGACACCAACGAGACGGCCCTCCCGTCCTGACCGGCGCGGCCGGTGCGACCGACGCGATGCACGTAGTCCTCGGCGACGAGCGGCAGATCGAAGTTGACAACCAGCGGCAAGTGCACGATGTCGAGGCCGCGGGCGGCGATGTCGGTCGCCACCAGCACGCGCACGCGACCAGCCTTAAAATCATCGAGTGCACGGCTGCGGGCGCTCTGGCTCTTGTTGCCGTGGATGACACCCGCCCGCACGCCACGGTGTCCCAGGTCGTCGCCGACGCGGTTCGCGCCGCGTTTGGTCTTGCAGAACACGAGCGCCTGGCCCGCGCCGTCTTGCGTGAGAATCCGTGCGAGGACGTCGCGCTTGCGATCGACGGCGACCTCGTGCACCTCATGCCTCACCGTGGGGGGAACCACTTGCCGGGCCGACACGTCGACGCGCACGGCGTCATGCGTGAAATCGGCGGCGAGACGGGTGATGTCCTCGGACAGCGTCGCGGAAAAGAGCAGCGTCTGCCGGCGCCGCGGCAGAACCGCAGCGATGCGCCGCAACGCGGGCAGAAAGCCCATGTCGAGCATCCGATCCGCTTCGTCCAGCGTGAGCACCTCGATCGCCGAGAGATCGAGCGTCCGCCGCTGGAGGTGATCGAGGAGACGGCCGGGCGTGGCCACGACGATGTCGACGCCCCGCCGGAGCGCCTGGACCTGGCCGTTCATGGCGACGCCGCCGAAGATCGAGGCGACGCGCAGAGGCGTCGACGCCGCGAAGCTCGAGAGCGCCTGTTGCACCTGCACCGCCAGTTCTCTGGTCGGCACGAGGACGAGGCCGCGGGGCATGCGACCAGCCGGGTGCACGCCCCGTTTGATCAGGCGCTCGATCATCGGCAGCCCGAAGGCGGCGGTCTTGCCCGTGCCCGTCTGCGCGC
Organism: Vicinamibacterales bacterium; assembly: GCA_050747805.1. Taxonomy (GTDB): domain Bacteria; phylum Acidobacteriota; class Vicinamibacteria; order Vicinamibacterales; family 2-12-FULL-66-21; genus JAICSD01. Next base: position 4,376 of record JBOGIZ010000680.1, read on the forward strand.
GTCCCAGGAGATCGACGCCCTTCAGCACGAGCGGAATCGCGTCGGTCTGGATCGGGGTGGGGGTGGTAT
>JBOGIZ010000681.1:0-4898 GCA_050747805.1 Vicinamibacterales bacterium
GGCGGCGGCTTCGGCGTCTGCGCTGTCTCGGGGTCCAGCGCCTCGGAGTTCTTCTTGTCTGCCGCTTCCGTCGCGGCGCGCGCCGTTTTCGCGGCGTTGATCGCTTTGGCGGGATCAGGAAACTGCGCCGACGCGGGGGCCGCCCATGCGACCGCGAGGGCGGCGAAGACAACGACCAACCGCCAATTCCCAACTCCGCAAGGCGACCACAACCTGACGTGGAGGTACGGGCTCCTTGTGTAGTTGGAAGTTGGCCGTTGGGAGTTGACGCGCGTCAGTGTCGGTGTCATCGGCGCACCGGCGGCGCCGCGCCGCGGCCTCCCTTGGCAGGCGCTTCGTGCAGCACGAAGGTGGTCGCGGTGCAGTCGGCGATGATCGTCGCATTCTGCTGCTGCTGCGGCAGCGCCCGAATCGCGATGTCGCCGATGTCGATGATGCGTGGGAACTTGCTCACGCGATCGAAGAAGAGTCCCAGGTTGTGGTACGTGCCTTCGGCCGTAATGCGGTAGGGCACTTCCTGATAAAGCGGCTCCTGTTTCGGCGCCTCCGGTGTAAACCGCAGGATCGTCAGATTGGACTGCGTGGCCAGAGCCTGGATGCGCCGCAGCGTGTCGGCCACGTCCTTCTGCTCCGGCAGGACATTCTTGAGGCTGTCGAGCCGACGTTCCAGATCCGCCACTTGCCCCTCAAACTGCGGCAGTTCGCGCGCGGTCGTGTTGCCCTTCGCAATGTCCGCCTTGAGCGCGGTCAAATGGGTCTGACGAAGCGCCATGTCGCTCTGCTGATCCACGGCATAGAAGTCGTAGAAGCCGTAGACGGCGAGGCCACACACCAAGACGAACGCCAGGATCTGGCCCCACCACGGCAGTTTTGTCAGCGAGATATCCATACGTGTGCGCTTAGTCGCCCGGATTCCAACTCACCAATTCGCCAATTCGCCCATTCAATTCACTAACTCGCCAATTCGCCCATTCAATTCACCAACTCACCAATCCACCAATTCACCAATTCTCACCGCGCCGCCGGCGCCCCTCGCCCCGCCGGCGCGACCGGCCCCGCCGGTTCCTCCGGATTGTTCGAGACGGCTTTGATCGTGAAGCGAACCATGTCGCCCTGCGCCGACTGGTCAACGGCGCTGTCGACGATCTCGACCGGCTTCTTGAACCAGCGGCTGCCTTCGAGATTCGTCACGAAATCCGAGATCGCCGTCAGCGACGTCGTGCGTCCTTCGATCGTGAAACTCGGCCCCTGCTGGGACATCGTCACGAGCCACAGGCGATCGGGCAGCGCGCGGCTCAATTCGTCGAGCACGTGCACGGGCTCGTTCTGTCCGCGGCGCAGCTTTTCGATGAGCGTGACGCGCTGCTGCAGCTGCGCATTGCGCGACTGGAACTTCTGCATCTGCGCGAGCACGCCCCGGAGCTGCTGCGTCTGCAGCTCGGCGCTCGCGATGTCCGTATCGAGCGTCGCCGACTGGGTCCGCAGCTACCAGAACCACCACCCGATGACGAGCAGCGTCGAGATCAGGATCAGCGCCGCGCCGATCGTCACGCGCTGCGCGGCGGGAATGACGACGCGGGCCTTCTTCGGGGCGCGCTCGACCGCGAGCAGGTTGATGCGAATCATCGGTCGCCTGCCCGCCGCAGCGCGAGACCCACGGCCACCGCAATCGTCGGCGCGACGTCCGCCGGCGCCTCGACCTGGAACTTGCGGCTGTCGAACGCGACGCGTTTGAAGGGATCGAACGGTTCGACCGGCGCGTCGAACCGTTCCGAGAGGAGTTCGGTGAAGCCTTCCGCGCGCGACGCGCCGCCGCACAGCATGATGCGGTGGATCTTGTCCGACGATGCGGTCGCTTTGAAGAAGTCGAACGTCTTCTGGATCTCCAGCATGACGTTCTCGGTCACCGCCCGGAGCACGTGCTTCGCCTCATCGAGCGACGCGCCATCGACGGGCACGCCGCGCTTGAGGGCGTCGGCGGTTTCGTACGGGACGCTCAGCTCGCGCTGGAGCGCCTCCGTGTAGGCGTTGCCGCCGATCGAAATGTCGCGCGTGAAGACGGACTGATCGCCGTGAACGATGTTGATGTTGGTGGCGCTCGCGCCGGCATTGAGGAGCACGACCACGGAGGCCGCGTCGATGCCGTAGTTCACTTCGTACGCGTTCTGGAGGGCGAAGGCGTCCACGTCGACCACGACCGCGTTCCGGCCCGCCTGCGCGATCACCCCGGTGTAATCGGCGATCTTTTCCTTCTTCGCCGCCACGAGCAGCACCTCCATCGTGCCGCCGTTGGCCGCGTCGCCTTTATCGAGAATCTGGTAGTCGAGATTGACGTCCTGGATGTCGAACGGGATGTACTGCTCGGCCTCCCAGTAAATGGATTCGCCGAGCTCGGCCTCCGTCATGATCGGCAGGCTGATCTTCTTGACGATGACGGCGTTGCCCGACAGCGACGCGGCGACGTCCCTGGTCTTGATGTTGTGGCCGTCGAAGAGGCGGCGAATAGCGTCAGCGACCGCGGCGCCATCGATGATGGCGCCATCGACAATGCTGTCGGGGGGGATTGGCTCGCTGCCAAATCCGGTCACTCTGTATCCCTTGCCGGCCGGCTTCAGCTCCACCGCCTTGACGGCGCTGGACCCGATGTCGAGCCCGACCAGGGCTTTCGCTCGTCGAAACACCTGGGTGTCCTGCCTTGCGAAACCGCGCAACTGTTGTTGAAAAAGTCCGCCGTGCGACGCCGAATGGCGGTTCCGACCACCCGTCGCGCTCTGTCTTATCGGCACCAGCCCTGCGGCAAGTGAGGTGCCACAGCCGTCGGCGGCAAATGTGTGATCAATTCCGGCAGAACTGCGCAAAAGTGGCGGTTGAGGGTTTTGGCTGAGAGACAATTTCGGTCGTAACTGACGAAACTGTAATCCTGAGCGTCCGCGGCGTCTGGTGGGTGATCGCCAGGCCCCCCAGCGGCCTGTCCGCGAGCTTGACTCGTGCGCTAATTGCCGGTATCCTTTTGGTTTGCCGTCCTTTGACAGGAGTTGACCACCAGACGCTCGGTTCGGCGGGTGGTCGGCCGTGGCGTACGGCGGAGGCCGAGAGGGTTCCCATGCGTTCGTTTGTTCCCACTGCCGGCCCCAACGGGGTCCAGGGAGCGAGTATTGTCCGGCAGTGGCACGTCATCGACGCCCAGGATCAAGTCCTTGGGCGCGTGGCGACGGAAGCGGCCCGGTTGCTCCAGGGCAAGCACAAGGCGATCTACACGCCGCACATCGACACCGGCGATCACGTCGTGATCGTCAACGCTTCGAAGGTGCGGCTGACGGGCCGCAAGGAAGAACAGAAGCTGTATCGCTACCACAGCGGATACGAAGGCGGCGTGCGCGAGGAGCGCGCCAAAGATCTTCGCGTCAAGATGCCGGCGCGCATCGTCGAGGAGGCCGTCCGCGGGATGTTGCCCAAGACGAAGCTCGGCGAGGCGATGTGGCGCAAGTTGAAGGTGTACGCGGGCGCGGATCATCCGCACACGGCCCAGAAGCCGAAAGCCCTTATGGTCGGACGCAAGAAAACCAACGAGGTCGCATAGATCGTGGCAGCAGCGATTCAGTATTACGGTACGGGCCGGCGCAAAACGTCGACGGCGCGGGTGTTCCTCAGGCCGGGCACCGGCACGCTGACCGTGAATCACAAACCCATCGAACAGGCCTTCCCCACCGAAGCGCTCCGCATGCAAATCAAGCAGCCGCTCGCCGTGACCGAAACGGGCGACAAGTTCGACGTGCTCGCGACGATCGCCGGCGGCGGGATCGCCGGGCAGGCCGGCGCGCTCAGGCTCGGCATCGCGCGCGCGCTCGTCGAGTACAACCTCGAGCTGCGGCCGCGCCTCAAGAAGGAAGGGTTTCTGACGCGCGATGCGCGCATCAAGGAACGCAAGAAGTACGGACAGAAGGGCGCGCGCAAGCGCTTCCAGTTCAGTAAGCGGTAACCCGTCAGTCTGACGAAGTGAGTAGATGCTGTGAGTAGATGCTGTGAGTAATGGAGGGACTTTGAACGGGATCGCGTTGAAGGACTTGCTCGAGGCCGGCGTGCACTTCGGCCATCAGACGAAGCGCTGGAACCCGAAGATGAAACCATACATCTTCGGCGAGCGAAACGGGATCTCCATCAGCGACCTCGCGAAGACCGCCAAACTGTTCCGCGACGCGGAAGCATTCGTGCACAACCTTGCGGCAGAGGGCCGCACGATTCTGTTCGTCGGCACGAAGCGCCAGGCGCAGGACGCCGTGGCCGAAGAAGCGGCGCGCGCCGGCATGTTCTTCGTGAACCAGCGGTGGCTCGGCGGGCTCCTCACGAACTTCACGACCATCCAGCGCAGCCTCGCGCGCCTGCGCGATCTCGAAGCGATGGAAACCGACGGCCGCTACGAAACGCTGTCGAAGAAGGAGATCGCGCAGATCGAGAAGGAAAAGCGCAAGCTGCAGAAGAACCTCGAAGGCATCCGCAACATGTCGCGGCTGCCCGACGCGGTCTTCGTGGTCGATACGCGCAAGGAGAAAATCGCCGTCGACGAAGCGCGCAAGCTCAAGATTCCGGTCATCGGCGTCGTCGACACCAACTGCGATCCCGATGAAGTGAATTTCGTGATCCCCGGCAATGATGACGCGCTCCGGGCGATCCGGCTCTTCGCCGCGAAAATCGCCGACGCCGTGATCTCCGGCCGCGGCGTTCGCGAATCGGTGCAGGCCGACGATGGAGGGGTCGACGGCGACGATCGGGGACGCCGATCGCGCCCTACCCGTCCGGCGCCGCGTGAACAGGCCGTCAGCCCGGCGTCGGTGTAGAAGTTCAGACGGACTTTTGCGGCGCCGGCCTGAACATTGGGCCGGCGTTTTTGTGTACAGGGA
>JBOGIZ010000682.1:0-8504 GCA_050747805.1 Vicinamibacterales bacterium
TTCTTATTGAATTGGTGAATTGGTGAAATGGTGATTTGGTGAATTTAAATGCGCGGCCTACCGGCCGCGCTTCAAAGCGCGCGCGGTAGCGCTGGCATGCAAATTCACAAAATCACCAATCCACCAATTCACCAAATTCACACAGCCGCTCCTTCCGGGTATTGCAGCGCGAGGCGCAGCTCCTTCGTCAGCGAATCCGCGGTCGTCCCGCCGCGCTTCCACGCGCCCTCGGTTTCAAACCGTAGATCGCCGATACGTCGGCCCCACGGCGAAATCACGCGGCCAATCGCGCGGAAATCGGTCCGATCGGCGTGTTCCTGATCCAGGCGCCGGACGACATCCGGCGCCACGCGGATGAAGGCGCGCAGCGCGGTCGCGCTCTTGATGGCGTACTTGCGTCCGTTCCATGCGGCGCCGAACACCTGGGCGACCTGCTTCAGATAGTTGACGAAGAACTTCTTCGACTCTTCGCGGAACGCGTCGCCCTTGCGGCCGGTGCCGAACGCCTCCGACGCGAACAGCTTCTTGAGCTCCTGCGCGAGCGGCGCCTGCCCCACCCGGCCGCTGCCCACGCAGAGCAGCTTGATTTCGCCATAGAGCGGCGAGTCTTCGCGATCGTTCAGCGCGCTGACGACGTCGTGCGCGGCCGCGAGATTCTCGTCGCGATAGAGCTGACGTCCCGAGAGCGACACGAGGTGCGACGCGTTCAGCCGCGTATGCTTCGCGTTGATCGTGACGAACATCTGGACGACGTGATCTTCCGGGAGACGATCGAAAATCACCGCGGGCACGGTGAAATGTTCGGCGCCGAATCGCTCGATGTCGGCGTGCAGCGCGAGCAGCCGATGCTGACCGTCGATCGCGCGGAGGATGCCTTCGCGCTCCGGCACCTTGAGCATGCCGAGCGGCGAATCCCCTTGCACCGGCTCGAAGCGCAGCGGCTCGTCGCACGAAATGATCACGGCGCCGGCGATCGATGGGAGATCGCGCGCCTGACGGCATTGCTCGTAGTACTGCACGAGCTCGTCGATCTTCCGGCGGATGATGGCGCGCTGATACGCCTTCTCGCTCGACGCGATGCGCTTCTCGAGCAGATCCCAGTTGACCTTCGTCGGCGCGGCCGCCGTCTTCTTGCGCCCGCCGCGCACCGGCTGCGCCTGCTCGCCGTAACTCAACACCTCGAAGCGCACGAGCTTGTCGATATCGTTGGCGGTCAAGGACGCCTGATAAAATTGCACGCCGAACTGCTGCATACGGATGGCGGCGACGCTGATCAATGAGCCTCCAGAGGACCCTTTATATTGTGTCAGAGGCAGAATCTCAAGCCTGGACAGCAGAGAAGTGGCGGGAGAGTGACAAAATGAGCCGTAAGAGAGACTTACGGCCCATTCCGGTGCTTGACCTAGATGAAGGCGTGAACCGCGATGCCGACCACGGATAACACGGCGACGGCGATAAGAGCCCACGATGTCAGCAGACACACCCCGTCGATGACGTCCTCCGCGTAGGGATGGCCGTCGTGCTTCGACATCAGATAGTGAAGCAGCGACCGCTCATCTTCAATCCAGGCAGGAAGCGCTATTGCTCGACCTTTCCCCATACCCCGGCCTCCGGCACTTACGACCGCAAATACCAGGCCGGGCTCGGCGCGCAAAAATGCCAGTAAAATCAATAACTTCTGGGGACGTCGTCTCCGGATGAGGACAGCGGCGTCAGTCAGAGCGTTAAACGGCCGAGCTGTGGCGGGCGACGGAACCGCCCATCGGCCGTTCGCGCCAGATCTGCTTGACGCGGTCCTTCAGGAGCGCACAGACGACCATGAACGCGCTGAACACCACCAGCGCCGTCCACGAGCCGCCGAGCGGCAGCGCACCGTGAAGAGGCAGCGAGATCAGGCCGTAGACCATCTCCACGTGAATCCAATAAATAAACAGCGATGACCGGCCGAGGAGCCTCATCGGACTCCATCGCCGGCCGGCCGACGCGCGGCGCTCCCAGGTATAGGCGAGCGCGACCGACAGCGTCATGACGCCCGCACGCAGGAAGAAGAAGCACGGGGAACTGGTCCAGAAACTCGAGCTGTGATACGGCGACGGCAGAAATGATGCGCCGTAGCCGCCGGCGGCAAGCAGCAGACCGGCAAGCGCCAGCCCGAAATTAAGCCGCCACTCCGCCCCCGCGCTCCGCGCATCGTCGAGCAGCGTGCCGATGATGGCGCCGGCTGCGACGAAGCCCGCCCACGGGAAGAAGGTGAAATTCGTCCAGCCGGGCACCGGGCGGATGTAGCCCTGCACGTACGGCGGCAGCGCGCCGAGCCACGCCATGTCGCGGACGATCGGCGTGAAGAGCGCGATCGCGGCGGTCGCTGCGGCGAACGCGGCGATCCGCGCACGCGACGAGCGGCACAGGCTCCAGAGCAGCGCCGCGCCCATGATGGCCGGCCCCATGATGTTGAGGACGTCCACTTTGAGCAGCGTCCAGAGCGGCGATCGGCTGAGGATGACGGCTTGCAAGCGGAAAAGGAACGCGAGCAGAAAAATCTCGAAGCCGCGCCGCTCGACCAGCCGCGCCGCCGCGTGCGCGTCGCCAAGCCGGCGCGCTTTCGAGCCGGCCGACAGCGGGACGGCAACCCCGGCGAGGAACAGGAACAGCGGCGCGCCGAAACCGCCGATGATGAGCGACACGCCGAAGGCCGTCGCGCGCCGATCGGCGACGCGCGTCCAGCTGTCGATGATGTGCGCCTCGATCATCACGAGGACGGCCAGGCCTCGAAGCACGTCGAGATACGTTCGCCGCTGTTGTCCGGGGCGCTCGGGCAATGGCTTATGGTAACCCGGGGCTTATGGTAAACCGCGTCTCGAGACGGATGTCCTGCCGGAGCGAATGCCACACCGAGCAGTACTTCTCGTGCGAGAGATCGATGGCGCGCTGAACCTGTGCGTCGGCCACCGCGCCCGTGATCGCGAAGTCAATCGTGACCGCTGTGACCCGATGCGGATCCTCCTGCGCCCGCTCGCCAACCAGGTGCAGGCGCAGTTCGCGCAGATCGTGGCGCCCTTTGCGGAGAACGTGTACGACGTCCATCCCCATGCAGCCGGCAAGCGCGAACAGAAGCGTTTGTACTGGCGACGGGCCCGCGATGCCGGCGCTGTCGAGCACAATGACGGCTTGATCGGATCGGCCGCTGAAGACAAGGTCGCGATCCCAGACGAGATCCAGCTCCGTTGGTGGTTTCATCGTTCTGTCCGCTCGCGGAAAATGGCGCGTTCTCGGCATTCGCGTTTCATGTGGCGTCCGGCGCGCCACATGTGTACGGTAAGGGACCAATGGCGCCCTTGAAAAGTGTAGCGTGTTTATTAAGGATGATCACATGCGAAGACTTGCGGCGGTATGCGCGGGCGCGGTGTGCGCGATGACGATGGTGTCGGCACAGCCAAGCACGCCCGGCCAGCCGGACGCCTTGCTCGAGCGCGCGCGAACGCTCCTGAAAGAGGCGCCGGTCATCGACGGCCACAACGACTTCCCGTGGGCGCTCCGCCAGCACGACCCCGCGCGCAGTCTCGACACGTTCGACATCAGCCGTCCGCAACCTGCGTTGATGACCGACATCCCGCGGCTGAAGGCCGGCGGCGTCGGTGGGCAGTTCTGGTCGGTGTACGTGCCGGTGGACGTGAAAGGCGGTGAAGCCGTCACCGAAACGCTCGAAGAGATGGATACGGTCTTCCGGATGGTTCGCAAGTACCCGGACACCTTTGCGCTGGCCTCGACAGCCGACGAGGTCGACCGCCTTTCCAAAGCCGGCAAGATTGCGTCGATGATGGGCGTCGAAGGCGGACACTGCATCGACGATTCGCTCGCGGTGCTCCGCACGTATTACCGGTTCGGCGCGCGGTACATGACCCTCACGCACACGAGTAATACCGACTGGGCCGATTCGGCGACCGACACACCGAAATTCCACGGCCTCGCGCCGTTCGGCGAGGAGGTCGTCAAGGAGATGAACTGGCTCGGGATGCTCGTCGACCTGAGCCATGTCTCGCCCGACACGATGCGCGCGGCGATCCGCGTGTCGCAGGCGCCGGTGATTTTCTCGCACTCGGACGCAAAGGCGCTGACCGACCACCCGCGCAACGTGCCCGACGATGTGCTGCGGATGCTCAAAGCCAACGGCGGCGTCATCATGGCGAGCTTCGTGCCCGGATTCGTGTCGGAGGATCTGCACAAGTGGAACGATGCGCACGACGCGGAGCAGGCACGGCTGAAGGGCCTTCACCCCAATGACGCGGCCGCGGCCAGCGCGGCGCTGGATCAGTGGGGCGCCGCGCATCCACAGCCAAGCGCGACGATCGCGCAGGTCGCCGACCACATCGATCACTTGCGGCAGGTCGCCGGCATCGACCACATCGGACTCGGCAGCGATTTCGACGGCATCGAGCAGGTCATCCCGCAGCTGAACGACGTCTCGAAATATCCCTTGCTCGTCGCGGAGCTGCTGCGGCGCGGCTACAGCGACACCGACGCGAAGAAGATCACGCACGAGAACATCCTGCGCGTGATGCGCGCGGCCGAAGTCGTCGCGAAGAAGCTGCAAGCGGAGCGGGGACCGTCGACGGCGGTGTTCAAGCAGTAGCGGCGCGATGTTTCTGCTGACACTCACCGCCTTCGCCCTCCTGGCGCATCAGCCGGCGCAGCCCCACATCGAGATCGACGGTGCGGCGATTCGGCAGATGGCGAGCACGGGCTGGCGCGCGACGGACGACAAGGCGGCCCGCTGGCTCTGGCAAGCCGCCTACGACGGCGACGCCGATGTGCTCGGCGCCCTTCTCTCGGCCGGCGCCGACCCGGGCACGGTGCGCGACGATGGCACGACGATCTTGATGGCTGCGGCCGTGAGCGGCGACGCCGAGAGCGTGCGCCTGCTGATCGCCGCCAGCGCCGACCCGACGTTCCGCGATCGCGCAGGACGAGACGCCGCCGACCGCGTTCGCGACGCCATGCATCCGCCGCCACTGCCGCCCGGCTTGCCGCCCCGTCCGCCGCGCGTCGTCAACGCGACCGGCCGTCCGCCGCAGTACGACCTGATCTTGAAATTGCTGACCAACGAGTAGGAGAATCCGCGAATCCCTCATCCGTGAATCGCGAATCGCCAATCGCCAATCGCGCATCCGACCGACATCCGACATCGGGCATCGCGCATCGGGCATCGGGCATCGGGCATCGGCCATCGCGCATCGGCCATCGCCCATCGGCCATCGCGCATCCGACATCGGGCATCGGGCATCGGCCATCGCGCATCGGCCATCGGCCATCGGGCATCGGCCATCGGCCCCCGCGCCACGCGGTATAGTGGAAGTTGCCGGCCTGAAGATGAAGATCAGGGACCCTATGCACCGGATTGCGTTTCCCCTTGCCGCCGTTGTTGCTGTTGCGCTCGCCGCGCCGCTCGCGGCGCAGCAGAAAATCAAAGTCGGGACCGAGTCGGTTCCGGTGTACGTCACCGTGACCGACCAGACGAAGCGGCTCGTCACCGATCTCACCGAAGACGATTTCGAAGTCTTCGACAACGGCAAGCCGCAGAAGATCGACGTCTTCGACAACAAGCCCACGCCGATCACCGTCGTCGTGATGCTGGATACGAGCGGCAGCATGACGTTGGGGCTGGACCGCCTCAAGGATGCTGCCGAACAGTTCGTGCTGCGGCTCGAACCGGGCGATCTAGCCCAGGTCGGAGAATTCAACGACAAGATCAGGTTTCATCCGGGCACGTTCGTCGACGATCGCGACCAACTGATCTACGAGCTGAAGAACAACATCGACTTCGGGGATCCGACGCGCCTCTGGGACGCCGTGGACGAAAGCGTCGACAAGCTCGAAAGCATGGACGGACGCCGCGTCGTGCTCGTCTTCACCGACGGCGACGACAATGCGAGCAAGACCGGACTGAACGACGTGACCGGGCACGCGCGGCAGAAGGACGTGATGGTGTACGCCATCGGTTTCCACAGCGTGTACTCGGTCGACGGCCACCGCGTGGAAACCTCGCCCGATCGCCGCCTGAAAGGCCTCGCTGCGGAAACCGGCGGCGGATACTTCGAGCTGAGGAATACCGACGATCTCGGCGCCACGTTCACACGCGTCGCCGAAGAACTCCACAGCCAGTACGTGCTCGGCTTTACGCCCGAGACGCCGGACGGCAAAGTTCACAAACTGGATGTGCGTGTAAAGAAGGCCGGAATGACCGTTCAGGCCCGGAAGAGCTATCTGGCTCCGGCGCCTTCAGGAACCTGACCGGGAGGACTTACACGAACATCCCGACAATGACCACTACGAGCAGGATCGCGACCAGCCGTTCGGCCTGACTGGAAATGTTCCATTCATACATGGCGTGTTCCCCTTTCCACAAGTGTTAGACGACACCCCCCTCCCAACGGTTTAGTTGCCACACATTATTCACGGCAGTCGTTTTCGTACGCCCACCAGTCGCCGGCGTGCGCGACGAGCCGCGGCACGCACGGCACGTCTTCGAACATGTGCGGCGCGGGACTTGTCGCCTCGCGGGCGAGGAAGTACCGAAACTTCGCCGCGCCGAAGTAGTCCCAGTCGAAGTTCTCCGGCTTGAACTCGAAGCCCCAGAAGCGAAGGCCAATCTCGGCGTCCGGCCGGTAGCGAACGAGCTCCACGTGGTGCACGGCGAGGCTCGGATCGACGATGCCGCCGTCGAGCGCGCCGTACCACGCGGAAAAATGCAGGAAGAGCGGCGCGATGCCGTCCGGGCTGTCGCGATCGAAGGGAAACGACATCACGCGCTCGCGCGGCTGCAGGCGCGACAGCACGGTCGTGAAACCTGCGGCCTCGCGTTGATAGGCGACGGTGTGCGAGACGACCACCGATATCCATGCCGCGAGCAGCAGCGCGCACCAGATCCAGGGCGCCTGCCACCGAGCGCGCCTCGGAGCCGGCGCGGTCCAGAGCAGCGCATAGAGCGGCAGGACGAATACCGCGAACCGCTCGGCGACGTAGTACGCGCCGAAGGTCGAACTCGGCGCGAGAAACAGAATCGCGGCGCACACCAGTACCGGCGCCCAGCAGCGAATGTCGCGCCGCAGCCTGGCGCCCGAGAACGCCGGGATTAGCAGCAGCGCGCCGCCGAAGATGTAGAGCGCGATGGACGGCTGCGCGCCAAGAGCGCGCGGAAGGATGCCAGCCAGACGGCCCCAGCCGAACCCGTCCACCGCCCACGACGCTTCCCACGAGTAGTAATCCTCGGTCGTACGCAGCCAGCCGAGGTCCCAGAAGATCGGCTGCTGCGCGTCGGGATGTTCGCTCGTGAGCAGTCCCCAGATCGCCATCAGCGGGATCACGGAAACGATGGGCAGCAGAAGCCGCACGCGCGTTCGCCAGTCAGAGCCTTGCGCCAGCAGGATGAGTCCCGCAGCCGCGCCGCACGCGATCGCGATCATCGCGTGGCAGAAGAACAACCCGTTCAACGCCAGACCGACGAGGATGAGACCGCGCCGCGCGGGCCGTTTCGACACCCGGACGACGAGGGCGAGAAACAGCAGGCCGAGCGGAACCGCGACCAGGAAATTGAGAAAACCCCACTGGTAGTCGAAGCCGTACATCGCCGGGACCGCGAGCAGCGCCCAGCGCGGCTCGCCGTCGGCTTCCGCGATGAGCGCCGCCGCCGAGATCGGGATCCCGGCGATCGTCAGCGACACCACGATCTTGCACGCGGCGACGATGCCGACGACGAAGGACAGGCCGAAGACCAGCAGATAGCCGACGAGATACGGCGTGAACCAGTTCACTTCGAACAGGTGGCGGTACGGAAATCCGGGCTGCGCCATCTCGCGCAGCAGCATCACCTGGAAGGCGTGCTGTGGCAGATCGGCCATCGGCGGGAACGCCGGGATCCAGACAGGAATCGCGGCGAGCAGCGCGACGATCGCGACGAGCAGGAGGCCTCGGGCGGCGTGTGACATCCGCGATACAGATATCATGGTGCGCGATGCGGCAGGAGTCACGGTCGGAACTCGCAGCGCGCGTGGCCGTGACGCTGGGCGCGCTGCTGCCGTACTGGCGGCTGCTCACGTTCCGCACGCTCTACGTCACCGACGACTATTTCGCGTCGGACATTTTCAACGGCGAGCTTCCGGGCCGGGTCCTGATCGGCAATCTGCTGCGCCATGGCCAGTGGCCCGTGTGGACGAGCCAACTCTGCTCCGGCCTGCCGCTCGCGGGCGCGCCGGCGGATCCGATCGGCCTTTTCGCCTTTGCGCTGCTGCCGCCCGCCGCGGCCCTCGACCTGCTCGTTGTCGTCCTGCTTGTGATCGCGGCGCATGGCGCCTATGCGCTGGCACGGCGGTTCGACGCCGGCCGCGTCGGCGCCGTGCTGGCGGGAATCGCGTTCGCGGGATCGGGGTATCTCGCGTGCAAGCTCAAACATCTCGCGATCGTCTCGACGGTCGTCTGGCTGCCGGTGGGTCTGCTGTTTGTCGATCGGG
>JBOGIZ010000683.1:0-2124 GCA_050747805.1 Vicinamibacterales bacterium
CCCCGAAGCCATGCTCGCGGTCACCGCGGCCAGCACCAGGATGCACTCGAGGCCTTCACGGAAGACCAGAACTGCGATGTCCAGCACGCGCGCCTCGAAATCCCCATGCGTCGTCGGATTCGGCAGGCCCCCGGTGCGGAGCACCTGAAACACGAGCAGGGCGGCGACTGCCGCAATGCCGCCTCCGATCAGTCCCGACGCCAGCCGCGATTTCACGTACCTGAGACCCTCATCCGCCGTAAAACGACGATATCCGACTGGAATAGTCGGATAAAGGGAGTCTATCTCCGACCTAAACAGTCGTCAATACCTCGCGAATGTAACTGTTTTGTAAGCAAGGCGGCGTGTGTCAGTCGGCCGCTTTCTGGCGAAAGCGGTTGTACAGATAGGAGGTCATCAGAAGGGCCACGCCCAGGGCGATCACGCTCAGGACGCGGTAGATAGTGTTGAGGTGTGCGAGATCGACGAAAGCGACCTTCACGATTGTGAGTGCGAACACGACGATGGCGAAGTATCGCACTGGGGCGTAGCGCGTGCGCAAACCCACGAGGGTGAGGGCCGTCGCGTAAACGGCCCAGGCGACTGAAAGCGCCATCTCGCGGGTCAAACCGGCGCCAGGACCGCCCCAGTAGCTGTAGATTTGCGACGTCAGCAGGCCGAAGAAGACGAGCTGCGCGCCGACGATCAGCAGCACCATATCGAAGCCGTAATCGACAATCGCGCGTCTGCGGTGGTGCAGCCACGCGAGAGCGTATGCCAGGGCAATGACGACCGCGGCGCACGCCAGGCGTCGATTGAGCAGATCCGGACCTCCGTCGATCGCGTCCGACGCCAGCAATCCCAGCGTTCGCACCATCGCCATGGCGAAGAGCAGAAGGCCGCAGCCGCGAAGCCATTCGCGTTCTTCGCGCAGGCCGAGTGCGGCGACTGCGGCGCCCTCCGCCGCCCATGCGATCGTGATCCACGTTCCGCCGAACTGGAGCGCGATGGCCACCGCGGCCAGCGCGAACCCGACCGCAAGGAAGTGACGCGCCTGATCCCGGCCGGTGCGCCACAGCGCCGCCGCGAACATCGCTTGAGCCACGGCGAACGCCGCCGCGATCGCGCCGAGATGATCGCGCTGTACGGGAACGATCAGCAGGTACACCGCGCCGAACGTCGCGAGAGGGTTCAGATGGAGCAGCGCCACCGCCGACGGCCCGAGCGCGCGCCCGGTCGACGCCCTCAGATGCGCGAGCAACGCGAGGGCATAGAGGCCCCAGATCGCCGCCATGCCTGTGGCGATCCACTGGCCCGCATGCACGTCGCTCCACACGAGCAGCGGCCAGATCGCGGCGATCCAGATCGCCAGGCCGCCGCGGCGATGGCCCGCACCGATCGCGGCCGCCGCGATGAATCCGAGGCCGATGATCCACACGAGCATCCCGGTCGCCGTCGTGCTCAGCACGGCGAGCGACGCGATGTAATAGAGCGCCGGCGCGCTCCATAGCGGCCAGGAGAGGACCTGCACGCGTCGATCGCGTCTGCGCGATTCGCCCAGAATGAACAGGAACATCGCACAGAAGAGCGAGAAGAAGAGTTCGGTCCTGAGGTACCTCGACGGACGATAGAACGTCGCGGACCAAACGACGGCCGTCATGACGGTGAGCGCATAGCTCACGAGATTAAGTACGGGCCACGCCCGGCGCCGCGCGAGCGCCACCGTTCCGGCGATGAGGATCGCGTCGTAGCCGAAGAGCGCGATTTCGGCGTCCGCCGTCGCCGGCAGGAGAAACGGCGTGACGAATCCGCCGCCCACGGCGAGGATCGCGAGGCCCTGCGAGCGATGCTTGTCGGCGAGCCACGCCGCGGCGACGGTGATTCCGCACATGATCGCGAACGCTGAGGCGCGTCCGATCAGGTGATAGAAGTTGAACGACGCATACGTCGAGACATAAAGGATCGCTGCGCCGCCGCCGCAAATCATCTGTCCGTAGACGCCATAGCCGGCGCGAATGAAGCGGTGTCCGGCATAGAGGAGCGCGAGACCCAGCACCTCGCCCTGAATAATCCGCGCGGTCTGGCCGATCCATTCGTTGTCGAACGCGAGCTTCTCGAAATACGCGACGCCGATCACAATGGCGA
>JBOGIZ010000684.1:0-4852 GCA_050747805.1 Vicinamibacterales bacterium
AAGCGAAGGGCTTCTGGACCAGGGCGCATCATTCCGCGCGCAGCGTGATGGTCGGATCCACGCGCGTTGCGCGCCGCGTCGGCAGCCACGCGGCGGCCAGCGCCGCGGCGAGGAGCAGCAGCGTCGATGCCGCGAGCGTCAGCGGATCGAGCACGTGTACGCCGCGCACGCGCGCGGCCAGCGCGCCCGACACCGCGGCGAAGAGAATGAGGCCAATGGCCACACCTGCGAGGCTCGTCACAAACGCGGGCTGGAGGACGTCCTGCGCCAACCGGCCGGCCGACGCGCCGAGCGCCGCGCGAATGCCGAGCTCGCGCGTCCGCTCGGCCAGCGTGCCGGCCATGACGGCCGCCACGCCGAACAACCCCAGCGCCAGCGCGAGTGCGGCGACGACGCGCATGAGACCGGCGACCATCAGATCCTCGGGGAAGAGGTCGTCGATCTCATGGCGAAGGGTCATGACGTCTCGCAAAGGGATGCGGGGCTCGACCTCGCGCACGAGGCTGACGAATCGGGTTGTCATCTCGCTCACGGGCAGCGCGGATCGGATGTAGAACGTCGCAACGGCGTAGCGCGTCTTGTCCGCCTCGTAGAGCACCGGCCCCTCGTCCGCAACGTAGTTCCAGCCGGATCGCACATCGCCGACAACGCCCACGACCGTCAGGTCTCGCGCGGACTTGCCGGCTTTGTCGTACGGCTCCCTCACTGTCAGATGCCGGCCAATGCTGGACACGCTACCGAACAAGCGGCGCGCGAGCGTCTCGCTGACGATGGCGATGCCCGTCGGCCGGTCCACACGCGAGAGATAGTGGTACTCCTCGTCGCTGAAGGTCCGGCCGCGAAGAACAGGAATCTGGAGCGCCAGGAAGTACCCTCCCGAGACGTGCCGCTGCACAGCCTGCGCCGACGAGTCCTCTCCCGAGCCGGCCGGCCGAACGCTCTCGACGAACTCTCCTGGAGAGAACGACGCAAACGCCGGAGGGGAGGCGATGCCGGCGGCCTCGACCCCGCCCATTCCCGCCAGTCGGGCCAGCACGGTGTGTGCGAATCCGTCGGAATCGGGAACCGCCTCGCCGCCGTCGAGCGTATCCAGCGAGAACTCGACGACGTGATCGGGGTTCAGGCCGAGCGGAAGGCCGCGCAGGTACTCGACCGACCGCGTCAGCACGCCGGCACTGGCCACAAGCACCAGTGCGAGCGCAAGCTGCAGAATGACCAGCGTTCGCCGCGCGCGCCCTCGTCCCGACGTCGCACGCCCCATCTGGTGGAGCAGTCCCCGCGCATCCGCGCGTGAGCCAGTGAGCGCCGGAACGGCGCTGAAGATCAGCAGCGTCCCGGCCGCAACCGCGGACGCGAAGCCGACGACGCGCCAGTCGAGCGGTACATCAATCAACGTTGGACCGGCGCGAAACGGTTGAACGCCGCCGAGTGTCCTGGTGAAGAGCAGCGCCACGCCCAACCCTGCCGCGGCCGCCGCGACCGCCACCACCCCGGCTTCGATGAAGATGCCCCGGAGGATTCTGGCGCGTCCGGCGCCCAACGCCGACCGCACCGCGAGCGCGCGCTCTCGCCGGGCGATGCGCGCGAGCAGCAAATTCGCCGCGTTGGCGCATGCGAGCAGCAGGAGCACCGCCGTGGCGCCCATCGCAAGCGGATAAATCGCGCGCACCTCACGCGCGAGGTCTTCGCTGCCGTCCGCGTGCAGACCGGGGTAAAGCACGGGCACATTCTTCGCGGACAAACCGCCGGCCGGAGGCGCGTGGACATACGCGGCGCGCAATTGGGATTCCGCCGCCGCGAGCGTCATGCCAGGCCGAAGCCGGCCGATCACCATGGAGCTGTCCTGCTTGCGGACGCGCGCCGACAACAGCTCGCCCGATCCTCCCGCGATCCACACCGCGACGGTTCCAATTCTGGACGGACCCCACCCTTCGTAGGCGTTCAGGACGCCAACGACAGTGAAGGGCTGGCCATCGACCAGGAGTGTCGCGCCAATGGCAGAAGGCGCCCCGGCGAACTGTGCGTTCCAGAATCGCTCGCTGATGAGCGCCACATCGGCGCCGCCGCGGGCCTCCTCGTCGGTGATCAGGCGTCCCAGTCGCGCGCGTACTCCGAGCACGGGAAGGTACCCGGCGCGCACCGCTATTACGTCGCGCCGTTCGGGGATGCCCTGCGCGCCAGCGACCACCGGCACTGTCATCTTGTATCCAACCGCAGGGCCGTCCAGCGCGGCCGTACCCTGAAGCCGATCCGCCAGACGGCTCGGCGAGTAGCTCACGCGGGTTTCCGGGCTTTCGGGCGCCTCGAGGCGGAGGGTTACCAGACGGGCCGGGTCGGGCACGCCGGGCACGGGTCTGAAGAGGACGGCATTGAAGATGGCGAACGCAGCCGTCGTCGCGCCAATGCCCAACGCGAGCGTGACGACCACCGCCATCGTCGAGGCAGGCTCGCGTCGAATCATGCGGAACGCGAGGCGGACGTCTGCGTCCAGACCGCGCGCCAGGCTGGTTGAGCCCTGGCGGAGCGCCGTCGCCATGTCGGCCAACCGGAAGCGCACGGCGATACGCAGGATGTGCGAGGCGCGCTGGAGGTCGGTGGATACATCCGGCGAAGCGCCGGCGCGCTCGTCGTCGAAATCACTGGCGACGGCGTCGCGCCAACGCGCCGGCACGAGTGGAAGGACCAGACGAGCCAGGCGGGGCCGGCGCGGTTCGGCCGACATAATGTCTTGTAAATTAGCATTCTCGGCGGCCGGAATCAATCCAGGCAGCGACCCTCGAGAAGTCCGCGGCCGCGGTCAAGGAACTGACCGGCGTAATCAAGGTGTGAGGGCGCGGGACCGATCTCTCGCGGAGGGCGCAAAAAGGGGAGAGCGCGAAGGCGCGTCAGGCGAGGGCGGCCTTCGGCCGTCCGTGACTAATCGAGCGAGCCGGGATCGTGAGTCCGATCACGACTTGCACGACTCGCGATCCCGGTTCGCTCGATTCGTCACGCCGCGCGGAACGCGCGGCTCGCCGGACGCGCATTCTCTCAGCGCCCTCCGCTCTCGGCGCTCTTTGCGCGAGATCCGTATCGGCGCGACTCATCCCCGCAGGAACGTGGCCCTGAGGTATTCGCGGTTCATCCGCGCGATGTTCGTGATGGGGATCTCTTTCGGACAGACGGCTTCGCACTCGCCTTCGTTCGAGCAACTCCCGAAGCCTTCGGCGTCGTGCCGTTCGACCATGCGGACGACCCGCGTGTAGCGCTCGACCTGCCCCTGCGGCAGCATCGCCAGGTGCGAGATCTTTGCCGACGTGAAGAGCGCCGCCGACGCGTTCTTGCACGCCGCCACGCAGGCTCCGCAGCCAATGCAGGCGGCCGAATCCATCGCGCGCTCGGAAACGGTCTTCGGAATCAGAATCGCGTTGGCGTCCTGGGCTCCGCCCACGTTGATCGACGTGTAGCCGCCGGCCTGAATGATCCGGTCGAAGGCGCTGCGATCGACGATCAGATCCTTCACGACGGGGAAGGCGCGCGCGCGCCATGGTTCGAGCGTCAGCCTGTCTCCGTCCTTGTACATGCGCATGTGGAGCTGGCACACCGTCGAACCGCGCATCGGGCCGTGCGGCAGCCCATTGATCAGGAATCCGCATGCGCCGCAGATGCCTTCCCGGCAGTCCGAGTCAAAGGCGATGGGATCTTCGTGCTTCGCGATGAGCGCCTCGTTGACGACGTCGAGCATCTCCAGAAAGGACATATCCGGAGTCACGTCGCTCGCGGCGTAGTCGACGAACCTGCCTGGCTTCTCGGGACCCGCCTGTCGCCAGACCTTGAGATGAATGCGCATGTTTCTGCGTTCGTCTTTCGTCATTGACCGCTGTTGTTACTTGTAGCTCCGCTGCGAGGGTTTCACGTATTCGAACGTCAGTGCCTCTTTGTGCAGTTCCGGCGCGACGCCGACGCCCTTGAATTCCCAGGCTGACACATACGAAAAGTGCTCGTCGTCGCGGAGCGCCTCGCCTTCGGGCGTCTGGCTTTCTTCGCGAAAATGGCAGCCGCAGGACTCGGTGCGATCCAGCGCGTCGAGCGTCAGGACCTCCGCGAACTCGAGGTAGTCCGCCACCCGACCGGCGTATTCGAGATTCTTGTTCAGATTGTTCGGTTCGCCGGGAACCGACACGTTCTTCCAGAATTCGTCGCGGAGCCTCGGGATGTCTGCGCGCGCGCGCGTGAGGCCAGCCTCGTCGCGCGCCATTCCGACGTTGTCCCATAACAGCTGTCCGAGACGCCGGTGCAGCTGCCGCGGCGTTTCGCCGCCGTTGACATGGAGCAGCGTGTCGAGGCGCGCCTGCACGCTGGCGGCGGCTTCGTTGAAGGCGTCGTGCCCGGTGGCGATCGGCGGAAGGATCGTGCTGCCGAGGTAATTCGCGAGCGTGTAGGGGATGACGAAGTAGCCGTCGCAGAGTCCCTGCATGAGGGCGCTCGCGCCGAGCCGGTTCGCGCCATGGTCCGAGAAGTTCGCCTCGCCGAGGACGTGCAGGCCCGGGACGTTGCTCATCAGGTTGTAGTCCACCCACAGCCCGCCCATCGTGTAGTGGATGGCGGGGTAGATGCGCATCGGCACCTTGTACGGATCCTCGTCGGTGATCTTCATGTACATGTCGAAGAGGTTGCCGTAGCGGCTGGCAATCACCTCGCGTCCGAGCCGGCGGATCGCGTCGGTGAAGTCCAGATACACCGCCAGGCCGCTCTCGCCGACGCCGCGTCCCTCGTCGCAGACGTCCTTCGCGTTGCGCGAGGCCACGTCACGCGGGACGAGATTGCCGAAGCTCGGGTACTTGCGCTCGAGGTAATAATCGCGGTCTTCGTC
>JBOGIZ010000685.1:0-10472 GCA_050747805.1 Vicinamibacterales bacterium
GCCAGTGGCCATTTCCGATCTGCTCAAGTTCGGCGGCAAGCGTCAGGACGCGGGTGTGTCGAACGTCGCTGATGCGCCCGCACCGAAGGGACCCGATCCCGTCATCGTGTCGAAGGCGCTCCCGAAATTCATCAGCGCGCTGTCGAACCGCGGCGCGCCGCTGCTGATTGACTTCGGTCCCGTCATCGGTACGAACGTCGCGTTCTTCGGCGAGCATCTGGGCTGCAAGCTGTTCATCGAGGATCTGGCGAAAGACGTCGACCGGCACGTGCGCGCGCGCACGCGTGATTTGCTTGCCGAGACGCTGGCGCGCCGATTCACGCAAGCCGACGCGAGCGTGGACGGCGTGCTCTGCTGGGACATCTTCGATTTTCTCGAGCGGCCCGCCGCGCAGGCGCTCGCGAAGGAAGTGGTACGGGTGCTGCGTCCGGGCGGCGCGGCCATGGGCTTTTTCTGCACGAAGGCCGTCGATCTGGCGCCGTTCACGAAGTACGAGATTGTCCAGGACGCCTCCTCGCTGCGGCATCGTCATCACGCCGGCACCGGCGGGCCGAAGCAGGTCCTGCAGAACCGCGATGTCATCAAGATGTTCGATGGACTGTTCGTGTCGGAATCCTTTCTGCTGAAGAGCAACACGCGCGAGATGCTGCTGCGCAAGCGAGGGTAGCCGCGTGCGGCCCGTACTTGCGCTCCTCACTGATTTCGGCAGCCGCGACCACTACGCGGGCGCGATGAAGGGCGTGATGCTCGCCATCTGTCCCGACGCGACGCTGGTCGACATTACGCACGACGTGCCGCCGCACGACGTTCTCGCAGGCGCGCTTGAGCTGGCGGCCGTCTACAAGTATTTTCCGGCTGGGACCATCTTCATCGCGGTCGTCGATCCCGGCGTCGGATCCGGTCGACGGGCGATCGCCGCCGATACCGGAGACTATCGATTCGTCGCGCCCGACAACGGGCTGCTCACGCTCGTGCTGCGCGAGACGCCGGCGAAAAAAATCGTCGAGCTCACCGAGCGGCGCTACGCGCGTCCCACGGTGAGCCGGACGTTCGAAGGACGGGACCGCTTCGCGCCGGCGGGCGCGTGGCTCGCGAAGGGCATTCAGCTCTCGGCGCTCGGACGGCCGCTTCCCGACGTGCAGCGTCTCGACATCCCCGCGCCCGTGCCCGGACCGGATCGCATTACCGGCACGGTGCTGCGGGTCGATCGCTTCGGCAATCTCGTGACGAATATCGATCGCAAGCTGGTGGAACGTCTGGCGCAGGGCAGTCCGCTGACGATCGATGCCGGCGGCCGCCGCGTCGAACGCCTCGTCGCCACGTACGCGGAGCTTCCGCCCGACGGCGTCGGCGCACTCTTCGGCAGCACCGATCATCTGGAGCTCGCCGCCCCATCCGCGAGCGCCGCCGAACGCCTCGGACTCACGCGCGGCGCAACCGTGACCGTGCTTCGCACCTAAGAGACCGGCCAGTCGCCGCTGCCGGGCGCCAGGTGCCAGTGGCCGGTTACCGTTTCCGGTTACCAGTTTCCGGTGGCCAGTTACCGGTTCCCGGTGACCAGCGGCCAGGTATCGGTTTCCAGTTGTCGGTTGCCAGTTTCTGCCGTCCGTCGGCAACCTGAACCCCGAACCTCGAACCGTTTTTCATCACGACTATGAAAGAATGGTCCGTTTCATTCTTTCCGAAGGACGGTCTTATGCTCGATTTCGATCTCACCGAGGAACAGCGCCTGCTCGAACAGTCGGTTCGCGAGTGGGCCGCCCGTGAGGTTCAGCCGAAGATTCACGATCTCGATCGGGAACACCGGTTCGACCGCGGCGTCATGCCGCAGATGGCGGATCTCGGACTGCTTGGCTGCTCGGTCCCGCAGCAGTACGGCGGCGCGGGGATGGATTACGTGAGCCTCGGCATCATCAGCGAGGAGCTCGAATACGTCGACACGTCGCTGCGCGTGATCATGTCGGTGCACGCCGGGCTCAATTGCCTGTCGCTGCTGACGTGGGGCACGGAAGAACAGAAGCAGCGGTACCTGATTCCGCAGGCGCAGGGGCGGAAGATTGCGACGTACGGGTTGACGGAGCCGTCGGCGGGCAGCGACGTGCGCGGCATCCAGTCGGTGGGCGTCAAGCGCGGCGATCGGTACGTGCTGAGCGGCGAGAAGATGTGGATCTCGCTCGCGGACGTCGCCGACAACTTTCTCGTGTTCGCGTGGTCGGATCTCGGGAAGAAGAAACAGCGCGATCCGTCCGGCATCACGGCCTTCATCGTCGAGCGCGGCTTCAAGGGGTTTTCGAGCGGCTCGCTGAAAGAGAAGTGGGGCATCCTCGCCGGGAACACGGGCTTCTTCAAGATGGACGAGGTCGAGGTGCCGGAGGAGAACGTCCTCGGGCGTCCCGGCGAAGGCTTCAAGATCGCCATGTTCGCGCTCGACCAGGGCCGCTACACCGTCGCCGCCGGCGCGACCGGTTTGATTCGCGCGTGCCGCGACGCGAGCGCGCGCTACGCGCAGGAGCGCAAGACCTTCGGCGTCGAGATCGGCCAGCATCAGCTGGTCAAGGAAATGATCGCGCAGATGGAAAGCGACTATCAGGCCGCCAGACTGCTTTGGATGCGCGCCGGGTTCCTGAAGAACCACGGACGGCGGTGCACGCGCGAAACGGGACTGGCGAAATGGTTCGCGACCGTCGCGTCGGAGCGTGCGGCCGGCGACTGCGTGCAGGTGCACGGCGCGAACGGCTATTCGGACGAATATCCCGCCGGACGCTTCTACCGCAACTGCAAGGGCGCCGTCATCTATGAAGGCACGCGCGAGATCCACAAGGTGATGCAGGCCGACTACGTGCTTGGCTTCCGCCACGACAAGCCGACGCGCTGCGAGCTGCCGCCATACGAGGGGTGAGCCGACATGAATTCAGATCTGTCTCTGGATTTCCTTCGCGTCGTCGAACTGGCCGCGATTGCGTGCGCGCACACGATGGGCCAGGGTGACGGGCACAAATCCGACCAGGCGGCGGTCGAGACGATGCGCGAGTGCCTCGACACGGTGCCGATCGACGGCACCATCGTCATCGGCGAGGGCGAGCGCGACAAGGCGCCGATGCTGTACATCGGCGAGAAGGTCGGCCTCGCCGCGAAGGGGAGGCAGGCCCTCGGCGATCTGCCGGCGGTCGACATCGCCGTCGATCCGCTCGAAGGCACCAACCTGTGCGCCACCGGCGCGCCCAACGCGATCGCGGTGCTGGCGGCGTCGAGCAAGGGCGGCCTTCTCCACGCGCCCGATCTCTACATGGAGAAGCTCGTCGTCGGGCCGAGCTCGAAGGATGTTGTCAGCCTTGACGCGCCCGTCGCGGAAAATCTGAAGGGCATCGCGCGCAGTCTCGAGCGCAGCGTAGACGATCTGGTGGTCGTCGTGCTCGATCGTCCGCGCCACGAACAGCTGATTGAGGACATTCGGGCGACCGGGGCGCGCATCCGCCTCATTGGCGACGGCGACCTCTCGGCCGGCATCGCGGCGGCGGTCGTCGGCACCGGCGTGCACGCGGTCATGGGCATCGGCGGCGCGCCGGAAGGCGTGCTGACCGCGGCGGCGATGCGCTGCCTGAACGGCGAAATCTTTGCGCGCCTCGTCATCAAGCATCCCGAAGACGAAGCACGCAGCCGCGCGATGGGCATCAGCGACCCCCGACGCGTCTACACGTCGAAGGATCTCGCCTCCGGCGACAACATCATCTTCGCGGCGACCGGCGTCACCGACGGGTCGCTGATGCGCGGCGTCCGCTTCTTCGGCGACGGCACCCGCACCGCATCGATCGTGATGCAAAGCCATCCGCCGCGAATCCGCTTCGTCGACACGATTCACGTGCAACAGACCGAGGTGGTACGGATTCGCTTTTGAGTGCCGATTGGTGATTGCCGAATGCCGATCGAAGGATTGGCGATTGGCGATTGGCGATCGACGGATTGCCGATTGGCGACTGGATTGACGATTGTGATTGACGATTGTGGTTGACGATTGTGATTGACGATTGGGCAGTCCAGGGCCGAGACTCGGTTGTTGAACCTAAGCATCAGTCACCCCTTTCCACTCGCCAGTCCACTGGTCAATCCGATCGTCAATCGACAATCCGTCGATCGGCGCTCGGCACTCGGCAATCCTTCGGTCGTCAATCAGCACTCGGCAATCGGCAATTGTGAATCGCAATCTCTTCGCGGTGACCGCAGCGTCGTTTATAGGGTTTATGGGCTTTACGCTCGTCATGCCCTTCCTGCCGCTGTACTTCCACCTGCTTGGCGTCACCGATGTCGGGCGCATCGCGATGTGGTCCGGTCTGAGTCTTGGCGTCACACCGGCGCTCACGGCGCTGCTCTCGCCGTTCTGGGGGCGTCTCGCTGATCGCTACGGCCGCAAGATTATGGTCGAGCGCTCGCTCGGCAGCTTCGTCGTCGTCATGGCTGCCACCGCGTTTGTCACGCGCGCGTGGCACGTGCTTGCGCTCCGCGCGGTTCAGGGGCTCTTTGCCGGATACGGCGCGCTGACGCTGACGATGGGTGCGGATTCGGCGCCGGAAGGACGGATGGCGCAGTCGATCGGCATCGTGCAGACGGCCCAGCGCCTTGGCCCAGCGCTTGGTCCCGTGTTCGGCGGCGCGCTCGCGGCGATCGTCGGGCTGCGCCGCGCCTTCCTGGTCGCCGCGGCGTGTTATCTGCTCTCGGTCATTGTCGTGTTCGTGATGTACGACGAGAGCGTCATTCACGCGCCCGAGCCAGCGACAGCGTCGACGGGAGAGGTAACGTTTCGAAGCGTGCTGGCGTTTGAGAATTTCCTGCTGATGGCGGCCGTGATCTTCGCGCTGCAGTTCGTCGATCGGAGCTTCGGGCCCGTGCTGCCCCTGTACGTCGAGCAGCTCGGCACGCCGGCCGCGCGCGTGGCGCTCGTTTCGGGCGTGCTGTTTTCGATCGCGGCGGGCGCCGGGGCGCTTGGCCATCACTACTGCGCGGCACTGCTGCGGCGCGTGACGGCGCCGCAGCTGATCGCGGCGGTCTCGGTCGTCGCCGCCGCGGGATCCGGGATTTACGTCTGGGCGCACGACGTGCGCTGGCTGTATCTTGCCACGCCGATATTCGGCCTCGCGATCGGCGCCGGCATGACCGCCGCGTACACCGCCGCGGCGCAGGTGATTCCTCCGCCCGTCCGCGGCGTCGGCTTCGGCTTGCTGACCACGGCCTCGCTCATCGGCATGGCAGTCAGTCCTGTGGTGTGCGGATTCCTGGGAGCAACCTCGATCCGCACGGTCTTCGTGTTCGACCTCGTGGGTCTCGGCGCGCTTGCGGCGATCGTGCAGTGGTTTGCGCGCGGCGGGCGGCCCCGGCCAGAACAGGCCGGACTGCCTCGGGAGCCCGTGTCGGAGCACGTCTGACGCGATGCCGATCAGCCTCGCGATCGATCCGGCGGCTCCCGACGAGGCGGTACTGCGGCGCGCCGGTCACTTCGTCCATACCGGACTGGTGGTCGCGTATCCCACCGACACCGTCTACGGTTTGGCCGTCGATCCGCGGAACGCACTCGCCGTCCGCCGGCTGTTCGCGCTGAAAGGCCGGCCGGAGTCGTCGGCGCTGACGCTGATCGCCGCGAGCCTCGATCAGGCGTCCCTGGCGGGCGAGCTGTCGCCGGCCGCCGCGCGGCTCGCCGCCGTATGGTGGCCCGGTCCGCTGACGATCGTCGTGCGCGCGGCATCCACGATCGCGCCGGAGACGCTGGCGGGCGGAGCGACGGTGGGGATCCGCGTGCCTGCCAACACGATTGCCGCCGGTCTCGCGGCCGCGGCCGGATTCTGCATTACCGCGACGAGCGCGAATCGTTCGGGCGCGGCGCCAGCGTCGCGCGCCGATGAGGTGCTGCGATCGCTTCCCGGCGTCGATGCGATCGTAGACGGCGGCCCATCCGCCACGCCGACGCCGTCGACCATCGTGGACGCCACGGTCGAGCCGCCGTCGCTCATCCGCGCCGGCGCCGTCGCCTGGGAGCGCGTGCTAGAATCGCTCAAGTAGATGCACGAGCGCGCGGCGCTGGTCGGTCTCTTCAACGGTTCCCCCAGGCATTTCGATCCGGAACATGCGCTCGACGAGCTCGCTGGGCTCGCCGGGGCCGCGGGCGCTGACGTTGTGCTGCGTGTGCAGCAGGAGCGGCAGAAGCCCGACCCGGCGACATTTCTGGGCAGTGGAAAGGCGGCAAGCCTTGGCGCCGCGTGCGACGAGGCGCGCGTCGACGTGGTCATCTTCGACAACGAGCTGTCGCCCGCGCAGCTTCGCAATCTCGAGAAGCTGCTCGATCGAGCCGTCGTCGATCGCACGCAGTTGATTCTCGACATCTTCGCCAGACGCGCGCGCACGCGGGAAGGCAAGCTGCAGGTGGAGCTCGCGCAGCTCAAGTACCTCATGCCGCGGCTCGTCGGGTCCAGCGACGCGTTGTCGCGCCTCGGCGGCGGCATCGGCACGCGGGGACCTGGCGAGACGAAGCTCGAAACCGATCGGCGGCGTATCCGCCACCGTGTCAGCATCCTTTCGAAAGACATCGATTCGGTTCGGCGGCGCCGGTCGCAGCTTCGCGAGCGGCGCCATAAGTCGGCCGTGCCGACCGTCGCGCTGGTCGGCTATACGAACGCGGGTAAGACGACGCTCTTCAACGCGCTGACTGGCGGGGACGCGGTCGCATCGAACGCCCTCTTCGTCACGCTGGATCCGCTGCTGCGCCGGGTGCGGCTGCCCGATCGCCGCGAGCTCCTGGCCTCGGATACTGTCGGGTTCATCGATCGCCTTCCGCATTCCCTTGTCGCGGCCTTCCGCGCTACGCTCGAGGAAGTGGCCGAAGCGGACCTGCTGCTGCACGTGATCGACGCATCGACTCCGGATCGCGAGCGGCAGATCGCGGCGGTGAGGACGGTACTGACCGACGTGGGCGCGGATCAGGTGCCCCTGATCGACGTGTACAACAAGTGCGATCTTCTGCATCGCGATGAACGCGACCGGCTGGCGGCGATGTCGCCGGCCGCGCTCTGCGTCTCGGCGCTCACCGGGGACGGCCGCGACGAACTGATCGGCGCGATCGAAGGGCGCCTGGCGCTCGACACGGTGACGGTGACGTATACGTTCGACGCCGACGACGCCGGGGATCGCGAACAGGTCGCCCAGCTCTATCGCGTCGGGCGCGTGTTACGTCACGTCAGCTCAGATCGACGCGTGGTCGTCGAGGCCGAGCTGCCGCGGCGGCTGCTCGATCGCTTTCACCGTCAGACGCCGCGCGACCGCGCCCATTCGCATGCCCATGCTGACCCGCAGTTTCGAGTGGAGCGGTAGCCTGTTCGGCGCCCGGCGGGCGGCGCTCGTCCTCGCGGTCGCGCTGATGGCGCTTGTCGCTTCGCATTGCGGGGGCAAACCGGCGGTCGCGCCGTCTGTACCCACCGGGCCGCATTATGCGGATTTCGTTTTCCCCGACGTGCCGCCGGGATCCGCGGTCGAGCCTTTGGCCCTGGATCAGACCAGCGCCTGGCAAGTGCTGCAGGCGGGCGATCCGAAAAGCGCGGATCGGGCGTTCGCCGCGATTCTGAAGCGAGCGCCGTCGTTCTATCCGGCCGAGGCGGGGCTCGGCTACGCGGCGCTCGCGAGGAGGGACGCGCAGGCGGCCATGGGGCATTTCGATCGCGCGCTCGCCGCCAATGCCCAGTACGCGCCGGCGCTCGCGGGCAAAGGAGACGCGTTCCTGTCGCTCGGCCGCACCGACGCCGCGCTGCAGGCGTTTCAGGCGGCGCTCGCCGCGAATCCCGGCCTGATGGCACTCAAGAGCCGCGTCGACGTTCTGAAGTTTCAGACGATGCAGCAGGAGATTTCGGCGGCACGCAAGTCGGCGGACTCCGGAGATCTGAACGGCGCGCGGCGCGAGTACCTGACGGCGATCGCCGCGTCGCCCGAGAGCGCGTTTCTCTATCGCGAACTCGCCGCCGTGGAGCAACGCGCCGGCGACTCGCAGGCGGCGCTCGATCATGCACAGCAGGCGGCGAAGCTCGACCCCACCGATCCGCGCGCGCTGACACTCATTGGTGAGGTGCACGAGGCTCACAGCGAGTGGACGCAGGCGGCCGACGCCTATGCCGCGGCGAACGCGCTCGAGCCGGGCGATCCGCTCGCGTCGAAAGTGGAGGCGATGCGCGACAAAGCGGCGACGGCCGTGATGCCGGACGACTACCGCGACATCGCAGCGACCCCGACGATCACGCGCGCGCAGCTGGCCGCACTGATCGGCGTCCGGCTGCAGATGCTTCTGCGGCTCGGCGGCACACCGAACCCACCGGTGATCACCGATCTGCGCGGCAACTGGGCCTCGCAGTGGATTCTGACGGTGGCGAGCGCGGGCATCATGGATGTGTTTCCGAATCACACCTTTCAGCCGTCGGCGGTCGTCCAGCGCGGCGATCTGGCGCAGTCGGTCAGCCGCCTGCTGACGCTCCTTGGAGCCAGCAAGCCGAAGCTGGCGTCGCGATGGCGGGATGCGCATCCAGCGATCGCGGATGTGCCGCCGTCGCATTTGAGCTATCCTGCCGTCGCGCGCGCCATCGCCTCCGGCGTGATGGCGCCGCTGACCGACGGCACGTTTCAGTTGACCCGTCCTGTCAGCGGCGCGGAGGCGATCGACGCCGTGTCGAAGCTGGAAGCGCTCTCCACGAAGTGACCTTTTCATCACCGCTCACGCCTGCGAATCAGCTCACGCTGACCCGGATGCTGCTCGTGCCGGCGTTCGTAATTCTGTTGCTGTACGGCTATCGCGGCGCCGCCCTGCTCACGTTCGTCGCGGCCGGCGTGACGGATCTCTTCGACGGATTGATCGCGCGCCGGACGGGTCAGAAGACGACGCTCGGCGCGTGGCTCGATCCGATGGCCGACAAGCTGCTGCTCGTCACGATGTTCGTGATGCTGACGCTTCCCGACGTCGGGCCGCCGAACCGGCTGCCGCTCTGGTTTACGGTGCTCGTCATCAGCCGGGATATTGCGATCGTGGCGACGGTCGCCGTCGTCAATCTCGCCGTCGGACCGCGCACGTTTCGTCCGTCGATCTACGGCAAGATCGCCACCGCGCTGTACGTCGTGACCGGCGTGACGGCTCTCTATTTCAACTACCTGGGCCGGCCCTCGGAGATCGTGCGGGCGCTCATCTACGCGTCGCTCGCGATCACGGTCGTGTCGGCGGGCGACTACGCAGTGCGCGTCGCGAAGATGGGGCACTGACATGCCGACATCGCCCGGAACAGCCGTGCGCATCGTCTGGCTTGTATGGATCGCGAGCTGGTGGGCCGCCGCGTTATGGTCGCAGAAAGCCGTCAAGCGGCCGGCCATCAGCCAGGAGATCGTGTACCGCGTGCTGACGGTGGTCGGCTGCGTGCTGCTGTTCGGGTTCGGCGTTCCGCCGCGTTTCGAGATCTGGGCGGTCGGCGCGCGGGTGGCGTGGCTGCTCGTCGGCTGCACGGCGGCGGGCATGGTGTTCGCCTGGTGGGCGCGTCTCCATATCGGCACGCTTTGGTCGAGCAGCGTGACGCGCAAAGCCGGCCATCGTGTGATCGACACTGGCCCGTACGGCATCGTCCGGCATCCGATCTACACGGGTATCCTCTGTTCTGTGCTCGCCACGGCCATCCTTTATGGGACCAGTCTGGCAGTCGCCGGTGCCGGTCTGGCAATCGCCGGCTTCTATGTCAAGGCGCGGGTGGAGGAGCAGTTCCTGCGGCAGGAGCTCGGGACCGAAAGCTATGACGTGTACGCGCGTCGCATCCCGATGCTCGTGCCAGGCTGGCCTGGCGACCGGACAAAGGCCTGAGCCGCGCCGCCGCGGAGTCAGGCCTACAGATCCGTCCGCCTCGTTGCGATAACTAGGTGAAATCCCGATCCTTCCCCCGGGGAGACCGCCATGCTCGACGCATTCAAGAAAAGCGGAACGAAACCTGCGCGCCAGCAGTCCGAGGAACTGCAGACATTGATAGCGGCGTCGAAGGAGGAGCGCGCGGCGCTCAGCACCATGCTCACGCAGGTGCAGCTGCAGAGTGCGAAGCTCGCGTCGGCGGGCAAGGTGCTCGAAGACGTGCAGGAGAAAGCCGGCAAGGCGCATTCTCGCATCGACGAGATTGCAGGGCGCCTCGACACTGCCGCGGATCGCGTGAAGGCGCTCGAGGCGATCGACGCCCGCATCAAAGGGTTGACCGACGAGGTGACGCGCGCCGAACGCGAAGCCGGCCGGCTGACGGCGCCCGACGGTGAGCTGCAGAAGCACAAGCAGGCGCTGCAGAATCTCTCGTCCCAGGCGCTCCAGACGCGCGCGAGCCTCGATACGCTGAAGCAGGATCAGGCCGCGCTCGACGAACTGCGGGAGCAGCTTGGCCACGCCATTTCTGACATCAAGGAATCCCAGGAACGTTCGGACGCGCTGAAGG
>JBOGIZ010000686.1:0-3328 GCA_050747805.1 Vicinamibacterales bacterium
ATTTCTGGCAGAGCCGGTACGCTGACGCCGCTGACGCGGTCGGCCAGACGATGTCGATCAACGGGGCGCCATTCGAGATCGTCGGCGTCTCCGCGCGCGGGTTCAGCGGCCTCGACATTGGACGACGCTTCGACGTCGCCGCGCCGAACTGCGCCACGGCGCTCCTGGACCAACCCGTGTCGCGCCTCGACGTCCGCGATGACTGGTGGCTGTGGATCGTGGGACGCCTGAAACCGGAAGCGACGGTGGCCCAGGCGAACGCGCGGCTGGCGGGCATCGCGCACCAGGTGACCGAAGCCGCGGTGCCGCAGGACTGGAGCCGCGATCAGCAGCAGAAGTTCCTGCGCCGGACGTTCGCCGCGGTCCCGGCAGCTGGCGGCATCGAGGCCGATCAGTCGCTGCGCGGCCATTTCGGCCGGCCGCTCCTGTTGCTGCTCGCGGTCGTCGCGCTCGTCCTGATCATCGCCTGCGCGAACGTGGCCGCGCTGCTGCTCGCGCGCGCGTCGGCGCAGGGCCGCGAGGTCGCCGTGCGGCTCGCGCTCGGCGCGGGACGCCTGCGGATCGCCAGGCAACTGCTCGTCTTCTCGACGCTGCTCTCGATGATCGGTGCGGTTGGGGGCGTGCTGCTCGCGCGCTGGTCCACGCCGCTTCTCGTGCGCGGCATCTCGACGCACGCCGACCAGGTCATCCTGAATCTGTCCCCCGACTGGCGGATCGCAGCGTTCACGGTCATCGTCGCCGTTGCGACTGGCGTGCTGTTCGGGGTGCTGCCGGCGTTCCGATCGTCGCGCGTGCCGCTCACCGTGACGACGCGCGGCGCAGGCGCCCTTGAGAGCCACGGGCCGCTGCGCACGTGGATCGTCGCGGGCCAGATGGCGCTCTCGCTCGTCGTGCTCGTCGCGTCCGCGCTGCTGCTGCGGAGCTTCGTGGACGTGGCGCGCCTCGACCCTGGCTTCGACGCGCACAACGTGCTGCTCGTCACCGTGCCGCTCTTTTCGTCGGACGTTCCCGTCGATCGGAACACGGCCACGTTCGAGGCGCTGGAGGATCGCTTCGCCGGCCTTCCGGGCGTCGCCGCGATCGGACGCAGCTACGTCATTCCGCTCAGCGGCGACGGCTGGAGCGGCCTGGTACGGTCGGATGCGCAAGTCGCGCCAACAGGGCGAAAGGACTCAACGCTCATGAATTTCGTCTCGCCAGGCTACTTCGCGGCGATGCGAATGCCGCTGCTCGCAGGCCGCGATGTTGCCACCGCCGACACCGCGAAGGCGCCCCCGGTCGCGATCCTCAATCTGAGCGCCGCGCGCAAGCTCTTTCCCGGAATCGATCCGCTGGGCCGCACGATCCGGGTCCGGGCCGGAAGGGCGAACGGACAGCCCGCTCCGGCCATTCACGTCATCGGGATCGTAGCCGATGCGACGTACCGGTCGCTCAAGTCTCCGAAACCAGCGACGGTCTTTTTTCCGCTCGCGCAGATTCCCGAGCCCGAAGGTGAGAGCACGTTTGCGATCCGGACGGCCGGTCCGCCCGAGGCGCTGCGCGCCGCCGTGATCGCGGCGGCTGCGCAAGTCGGCCGCGACATCCCGCTCTCGTTCAATACGCTCGAGACACAAGTGGACGATGCGATGGTGCAGGACCGATTGCTGGCGACGCTGTCGGGATTCTTCGGCGCCGTGGCGCTGCTGCTGGCGATGGTCGGCCTGTACGGATCGATCAGCTATCGAGTGGCGACGCGTGCCGGCGAGTTCGGCGTGCGCATGGCGCTCGGCGCGGGCGCGGGCGCGATCGTGCGCCTCGTGCTGCGCGACGTCGCCGGCACGGTTGCGGTCGGCGTCGCGATCGGGCTCGGACTGTCGCTCGCGGGCGCGAGCGCGCTGCGCTCGCTGCTCTACGGGATCGGCCCCTACGATCCGTCGACAATCTGCGCCGCGGCGCTTCTGCTCGCTACCGTCGCCGCGTTGGCGGGGTTGATGCCCGCGCGCCGCGCGGCGCGCGTGGATCCGATCGCTGCCCTGCGCGCGGAGTAGCGCCCACAGAATACCGGACGAGGCACCACGGTCCGCGGCCTCAGCTCATGGCAGATTAGCTTTGGCTCCGCCCGAGGCGCGTGCTCTGCCGGCGTCTCCGGTCGCCAGCGTTCGGCGGTCAG
This sequence comes from Vicinamibacterales bacterium, assembly GCA_050747805.1. Lineage (GTDB taxonomy): Bacteria > Acidobacteriota > Vicinamibacteria > Vicinamibacterales > 2-12-FULL-66-21 > JAICSD01. The sequence goes on from JBOGIZ010000686.1 coordinate 2,150, forward strand.
CAGCTCGAAATGCCTATGGCTCAATCGCCCACGGTTCCTCCCAGGGCTCGAGAGGGCGGTGCCTCCGAATCAGTGGCAAGCCCTGTCGCTGAAGCGCAAGAAGAATGCGCACCTTCTCTCGAACGAGGAGACGGCCTTGAGCCCGGACTTGATGAATCAGCACGTGTGCTGATTTTTCAGGGAACCCGCGCTGGCGCGCCCAGTCGTAAATCGTACCCGAGACCAAACCCGAACGTCCTGCCGACGCAAGCCGCACGAATACGTCCACGTCGAACGTCCGTGTCGGCTCGGCATAAAAGAGCACGGCGGTTGCTTCGCCCAGCGCGTAATCGCTGACGATCCGCTCGTTCTTGAGAGCATTCAGTTCCTTGAAGACGTCGCCCAAGGTTGGCATTGCCAGCCATTGTAGGCCGCCTCCGCCGTCGAGGGCCACGGGTCACGAGCATGGATTACACGGATTACACGGAATAGCCCTGAGCCCTGAGACCTCCGAGATCTGATAGCGTCGCACGCGTGAGCACGTGCGCCGACGTCGTCGCGTCGACGCTCCGCGAGGCGGGCATCGAGATCGTGTTCGGACTGCCGGGCGGCGAGATTCTCGACTTCATGGAAGCCGCGCGGCGCGCCGGCATCCGCTTCCTGCTCGTCCGCCACGAGTCCACCGCCGCGTTCATGGCCGACGTCAGCGGACAGATTCAACGCCGGCCCGGCGTGTGCGTGTCGACGCTCGGACCCGGCGCGGTCAACATGACACTGGGCATTGCCAACGCGTATCTCGATCGCTCGCCCGTGCTCGCCATCACGGCCTCGATGGCGACGGCCTCCGCTCCATACGCCACGCACCAGCAGCTCGACCTCAACGCGGTCTACCGGCCGTTCACGAAAGCGGCGCTGACGCTCGACGGGATCGACACTCGAGACAAGGTCCGCGCGGCGATCGCCACGGCGACCGCGCAGCGGATGGGTCCGGTCCATATCGCGGTCCCGAGCGACGTCGCGCGAGGGCCGGAAACCGAACCGCCAGAGCTCGCACCCCGCGCTCCGCAGTCCGCCCCCCGCACTCCGCCCCCCGCACCCCGCGAACCGCTCGACGCGATCGCCGCAGCGCTCCGGCAGTCCAGACGGCCCGTCCTGATCGTTGGACTCGACGTCGATCCGATCGCGGACACGGCATCGGTC
>JBOGIZ010000687.1:0-2223 GCA_050747805.1 Vicinamibacterales bacterium
TTCCGGAACAGCTCCATGATTTCCTTGCCCTGGCTCGAATGGATGTTGCCGGTCGGCTCGTCCGCAAGAATCACCTTGGGATTCGAGATGACCGCGCGCGCGACTGCGACAAGCTGCTGCTGTCCGCCTGAAAGCTGATTGGGATAGAGGTCCTTTTTCCCCACAATCGCAAACCGATCGAGGATGTCGCAGACCATGCTCTCTCGCTCCGACTTCTTGATGTCGCGATACGAGAGCGGAATGTCGAGATTCTCGTACACGGTGAGGTGGTCGAGCAGGTGGTAGCTCTGGAACACGAATCCGATGTACTGCTTGTGAAGCTTCGCGCGATCCTTCGGCGCGAGCCTGTGGACCGGCCGATCGAGGAAGAAGTAATCGCCGGTCCATGCGCTGTCGTGCATGCCGATGATATGGAGCAGGGTGGATTTGCCTGCCCCTGAGGGGCCCATGATCGAGACGAACTCGCCCTCTTTGATGTCCGCATTGATGCGGCGCAGCACGTAGCTGCGGCTGGTGCCGTGCGCATACGATTTTTCGATGTTGCGCATCGAGACGAGCGCGGTTGGGGCTGGCGATTCCACGTCGACCGCATCGGCGGCGGTCGCGGGCTGGCTGCGGCTGAAGAAGGCCATAAGCGTTATCCGTTAGACGGGGTGATCCGCGAGACGGTTCTCATTATAGCTGGCGCAGCGCCTCCATCGGGTCGACGGCCGTCGCGCGCCGCGCCGGGATGGCGCTCGCGGCCACCGCCACGATGGCCAGAATGGCAGACGTTGCGGCGAGCGTCGCGGGATCGGCCGGCGCCACGCCGTACAACTGCGCCGACAACCCGCGCGCGACCATGAGCGATCCGCCGATGCCCGCGGCGACCCCGGCGGCGGCGATGGTGGCTCCCTGTCCGACCACGAGCACGAACACCTGAGAGCGCGTGGCTCCAAGCGCCATTCGGACGCCGATTTCCCTCGTGCGCTGCGACACGGCGTACGCCATCACGCCGTAGATGCCGATCGCGGCCAGCACGAGCGCCAGCAGCGCAAAGGCGCCGGCCACCCACGCGATGAATCGCGGCTCGTCGATCGAGTCGCTGACGATGCCGCCAAGCGTCTGCACGCTCTGCAGCGGAACCGAGGGATCGATCGACGCGACCGCCGCCTTGAGCGGGCCTGCCAGTTCGCCGGGCGCATTGCGCGTCTTCACGACGACATATGTCCCCGCTTCGGTGACCTGCCAGTACGGAATGAACGCCTGCGGGCGCGGCGCTTCCCGTGGCCCTCGCGTCTTCATGTCGGCCACCGTGCCGATAATCGTGAACCATGGGGCGCCCGGATTGTCTGGCCGAATACGGTGCCCGATCGGGTTCTCGCCGGGAAAGAACATGCGTGCGAACGCGCCGTTCACCAGCAGCGACGGCGCCGTCTCGCCTTCGGTGAACGCGCGGCCGCCCGTCAGCTTCACGCCGAGCGCGTCGAAATACGAGGCGCTCACCAGTCGATACCACACATCGGGTTTGTCCGACTCCGACGTCGGCGCGGGGCGCCCTTCAATGGTGAACGAAACATCGCTGTCGCCGGTAAGGGGCATCATCGACGCGAGCGCCGCTGTTTGCGTTCCGGGAAGCGCCGACGCTTTCTGCAGGACCTGATCGTAGTAGGCCCGCAGCTTCGCGGGCGTTTCATAGCCCGTCCGCGGCGGGTTTACGAACGCGGTCACCACGTTCGAGGGATCGAAGCCCAGATCCGCGCGCTGGAGCCGTACCAGTGTTTGCAGCAGCAGTCCGCTGCCCGTGAGCAGCACGAGCGCCAGAGCGATCTCGGAGGCGATGAGGACCAGATGCACGCGGCGGCCCCCACCGCCGGTGTCCCCTCTGGTGCCGTCTTTCAGCGAATCGATCGCGTCTCGACGCGACGCGCGCAGCGCGGGCGCGAGTCCGAATAGAAAGCCGGTGGCGATCGTGAGTGCCGCGCTGAAAAGCAGCACTGTGCCGTCGAGATGAATTTCGCTGATGCGTGGAGTCCCCGCTGGCGCCAGCGCGATCAGCGCGCCGAGGCCCCACCAACCCAGCAGCACGCCGACGACCCCGCCAGCCATCGCGAGCAGAACGCTTTCGGTCAGCAGTTGACGCACCACGCGCGCGCGCCCCGCCCCGAGCGCGGTCCGGATGCCAAGCTCGCGAGCGCGGCGGGCGCCTCGCGCCAGCAGCAGGTTCGCAATGTTGACGCATGC
>JBOGIZ010000688.1:0-6810 GCA_050747805.1 Vicinamibacterales bacterium
TCCCGGATCCGCTTCTCGCCGGAGGCGCAGCCGCAGTAGGCGCAGGTGTAATTGCACGCCAGCGTCGGCGACCAGATGAAGTAGGCCATCTGCCGCTGCGGCGATTCCAGAGCCTGCGAGCACAGGAACAGCGAAACCTCTTTCTCGATGTCCTTGCGTTGGCCTTCGAAGGTCTTCTCCAGCCGGCCCTGCTCGTCGACCTGCCACTTGGTCGTCCAATCCAGGTCGCAGGCGTTGTAGCAGCGCTCGTGATCGCACACGGTCGGATCGACGGCACCCTTCCAGCCGTCGCGCTTGAGATTGAACATCGGCGGCCGGCGGGCGTTGTAATCGGCCAGGCAGCGGTACACGTCGCCGTTGGGATAGACGTGGAAATAGCTCACGCCAGCCGAGCACAACATATTGCCGGCGAACTCAAGCGTCATGAATGCGCTCCTGGGAAGACTCGATTTCAGGGTACCACAGAGGCGTACGCAAATGAGATGACTGGTGGCCGGACTTGCACGATCGGGCCACTTGCATAACGATGTGCCCTGAATCCTGACCCTTCAACCCTCGAGGACACACGCATGAATCGTTCGATCGTTGCCGTTCTTGGCGCCGTTACCCTTGCGACCGGCATCGTCGCTGCGCAGAACCAGCGCGTCCTGACAACCGCCGATTACGACCGCGCCGTCAAGATGCTGGCGCCCAGCCTCACCGGCCTGGTCGTCGGCGACACCGTGAATGCGACCTGGCTGCCGGACGGACGCTTCTGGTACGTCCGCACCACGCTGACCGGCAACGAAAACGTCGTCATCGATCCGGTGAAAAAGACCCGCGAGGTCGTCCAGACGCCGCCAACGGGCGGCCACGCCTCGCCGGAAGCCGCCGGACGCGGCGGTCGCGGTGGCGGTCGCGGTGGTCGCGGCGGCGGCGGACGGCCGGGCGTGACGCTGTCGCGGAGCTGCGGGCCGAACGCGACCGGTACGAGCAGCGCGCCGCTTCCGTCGATGTCGCCCGACGGCAAGAAAGCCATCTTTATCTGCGACTGGAACCTGTGGGTGAAGGACGTCGGCACGGGACAGGAGCGGCAGTTGACGACCGACGGCGTGAAGGACTTTGGCTACGCCACGAGCAACGCAGGATGGGCGACGACCACGGCACCCGCGCTGTCCTGGTCGCCCGACAGCAAGAAGATCGCCACGCAGCAGCAGGACGAACGGAAGGTCGGCGACATGTATCTCGTCGAAACGCCGGTCAACGGCGGCCATCCAGTGCTGCGAGCGTGGAAGTATCCGCTGCCCGGCGATCCCGACGTGGCGATGATCAGCCGCGTCGTGATCGACGTCGACAGCGGCAAGATCAAACGGTTGTTGATGAAGCCCGACTTCCATCGCGGAATGTCGGAAGACAACATCGACATGACCGAGTACCTGTGGAGTCCGGACGCCTCGAAGCTCGGCTTCGTCTCCACCGATCGGTTCCACAAGAACTCCACCGCCAAGGTCGCCGACGTCGCGTCTGGCGAAGTCCGGACGCTCTTTACGGAAACGGAAGCGACGCACGTCCAGACGCGGGTGCAGTGGCGGATCCTGTTGGATACGAAGGAAGTCGTCTGGTACTCGCAGCGCGATGGCACGGCGAATATGTACCTGTACGACCTCGACAGCGGCAAGCTGAAGAACCAGATCACGACGGGCGTCGGCCCGGTGACGCGCGTCGACCGCATCGACCCCGACACGCGGACGATGTGGTACGAGGCGGACGGCCGCGAGAAGGGCCAGGATCCGTACTTCACGCATCTCTACCGGGTCGGGCTCGACGGGAAGAACAACGTGTCGCTCACGCCGGACAACGGCACGCATTCCGTCCAGATCTCACTGGACGGAAAGTACGTCGTCGACACCTTCTCGCAGCCTGACGTCGCGCCCGAGACGACGCTTCGCGACGCCAAGACGGGCGCGCTCGTCATGCCGCTGGAGAAAGCGGACATTTCGAAACTTCTCGCCACAGGCTGGAAGCCGCCGATGCAGATCAAGATGAAAGCCGCCGACGGCAAGACGGACATCTACGGCATGCTCTTCCGGCCCACGAACTTCGACCCGTCGAAGAAATATCCGATCATCAACAACGCCTATCCCGGGCCTCAGTCGGGCAGCGTCGGGTCGCGCGCCTTCACGGTCGCGCGTGGCGACAAGCAGGCGCTCGCGGAGCTCGGATTCGTCGTCGTCAGCATCGACGGCACCGGTACGCCGAATCGATCGAAGGCGTTCACCGACGCGTACTACGGCGCGATGGGACGCAACAACACGATCCCCGATCAGATCGCGGGCATGAAGGAACTGGCCGAGAAGTATCCATGGATCGACATCGACAAGGCCGCGATGTGGGGCCATTCGGGCGGCGGCTTCATCACCGCGGACGCGCTGCTGCGTGCGCCGTACGACGACTTCTTCAAGGTCGGCATCGCGGAATCCGGCAACCACGATCAGCGTCAGTACGAGGATGACTGGGGCGAGCGCTATCAGGGCCCGCTGGTGAAGAATCCCGACGGCACCGACAATTACACGATCGAAGCCACGGAAACGCAGGCGGCCGGCCTCAAGGGTCACCTTCTGCTCATTCACGGGACGATGGACAACAACGTCCCGCCGTATAACACGCTCCTCGTCGCCGATGCGCTGATCAAGGCGAACAAGTCGTTCGACATGCTGCTGATCCCGAACTCCGGTCACGGCTACGCACCGGCGAACTATGTGATGGCGCGGCGATGGGATTACTTCGTGAGGTATCTGCTCGGCGCCGAGCCGCCGCGGGACTACGTGATCCCGTCGCCACCCGGGGGGCGCGGCGGCCGCGGCGCCGGCCCGGGCGATCAGCGTCATTGAGGCGTCAGGATGCGAGCCAGTTTTCAATCTTGAGGGCTGGAACTCTCCTGAATTCGGCGACGTTGTCGGTCACGCCGATCGCCGCGATCGCGCGGGCGTGCGCCGCGATCAGCATGTCGTGGGCGCCCCGGCCGGCGTGAGCCCTTGACCGCATCCCCGACGTCGCGCTACGGTGAGCATGCGCACCAGGGCGCACCCGTCCGCCAAGGACTGAGTCCACCTGTTCTCGTACAACTCCGCTCGACCTTCTTTCGGCCTGTTGGCGGACATCAGGCGACTTCGGAAGGAGGTCTCCGTGTCCGCTCGCTCGCTACCGTCACACCCGAACCTCGATCAGCTGAAGCGTCAGGCCAAGGAACGACTACGGCGTGATCCGTCCCTGGGCCGGCTTCGAGACGCGCAGCGGCTCCTCGCGCAGGAATATGGATTCGATTCCTGGGACGCGTTGCGAAACCATGTCGCGTCTCGGAGCGGGTCCGGATCCGCCGCGATCATCAAGCCCGACGAACTCGAGTCTGCGGAACGCGAGGAGACCTGGGCGGTGATTCGCGCCGCCGCGGACGGCGACGTCGTCAGTCTTCAGCGGCTGGTCGCGCACGACCCGCAGCTCAGTCGAGCGGAGTACTGGTACACGCCGACAATTCACTTCGCCGTCCGCGAAGGACACGTCGACGCCGTACGGTTCCTGCTCGAGCACGGTGCCGATCCCGAGCGCAATGGCCTGCATGACGGCAGCCTGATCGACATGGCACACGAGCGTGGTCACGCGTCAGTCGCGCGGCTGCTCGAAGAGGCGCGCGACAGCCTCGGACGAACGATCGCCCAACCGATCGATCATCCCATTCATACCGCGGCTACGAAGGGCGATGTCGGCAGCGTTCGAGCGCTGCTCGATGCCGATCCGACCCTCGTGCGGCTTGGGAATGCCTCGGGCGCAACCGCCCTTCATTGCGCCGTCCGCGGCGGCAGCCGCAAAGCGGTGACTCTGCTTCTCGATCGTGGAGCCGACATTCACGCGAGGCGGAGCGGAGCCCGTGATCTCTTCTGGGCCGACATTGAGCCGATTGATGTCGCCATCTGGGGAGCCCACAATCCCAAGCTCGCACGACTGCTGCTCGCGCGTGGTGCGACCTACGACGTTACGATTGCCGCGGCACTCGGCGATCTCGCGCGCGTTGCGCAAATGCTCGACGCTGATCCGGATCGGATTCGTGAAACGCGGCCGAGCGGCCGACGTCCGCTGGCTGCCGCGGTGCAGTTCGGCCATGAACAGGTCGTCCGTCTATTGCTCGAACGGGACACCGATCGTGTCGGTGCTTCGGGATCACGGGGCTGAGCGATAAGGGGGCGCCCCGATGGACGGCGGGCGAATTGCCCGGAACCGCGAGGACTTCGTCCGCCTAGCGCTGGAGTCAGAGAAAAGTCCGGAGGTGTAGACTTCCCGGAGTTCCGCCGCGAGTCGGAAATCTCGGGAGATTGTGCGAGGCTCATTCGATCTTGTCGTGATCGGGACCGGCACTGCGGCCGGCGTGGTGGCTCACAAATGCCGGCGCGCCGGTTGGACGGTCGCTGTCGTCGATTCACGTCCGTTCGGCGGGACGTGCCCGCTCCGCGGCTGCGACCCCAAAAGGGTACTCGTCGGCGCGGCCGAAGCCCTCGATCACGCGAATCGCTTGCGCGGCCGAGGCCTCCGCGCCGCAGACCTTCGGATTGAGTGGCCGGAACTCGTCCGCTTCAAGCGCCAGCTCATCGAAGCGGTGCCTGGCGAACGCGAGACTGGATTTCTGAAGGCGGGCATCGCCACGTTTCGGGGCCGGGCCCGCTTCGTCGGCTCCACGACCGTCGCCCTCGACGGAGACGTACTGGAAGGACGGCACATCCTCGTCGCGACCGGTGCCAAGCCCGCCGCGCTCTCCTTTCAAGGCCATCAGCATCTCATCACGAGCGAGGCGTTTCTCGAACTCGACGCCGTGCCGCCGCGGATCATCTTCGTGGGCGGCGGCTACATCTCCTTCGAGTTTGCGCATGTCGCGGCGCGCGCCGGTGCTGCAGCGACCATCTTGCATGAGGGCGAGCGCCCGCTCGACCGGTTTGATCCCGGCCTCGTCGACCGACTCGTCGACCGCTCGCGATTGCTCGGCATCGACGTGCGGCTCGGTTCGACCGTCACGATGGTCCAGCGCTCGGGAGGCGGATTCATCGTTCGTGCCCAGTCTGGCGACCAGTCGACGCATCTCGAGGCGGATCTCGTCGTCCACGGCGCCGGACGCGTGCCCGAGATCGATGATCTGAATCTTGATGCGGCTGGGATTAGATGGGACACGAAGGGCGTCACCGTCAACGAATACTTGCAGAGCGTCTCGAATCCTGCGGTCCATGCGGCCGGGGACGCGGCGGCCACCGGCGCGTCTCGGCTGACTCCGGTCGCGGCACTGGACGGTCGCACCGTTGCGGCAAACCTTCTTGATGGGGGTCACAGGCGGACGGCCGATTACACCGTTGTTCCCAGTGTTGTGTTTACAATTCCGCCGCTTGCGACGACCGGCTTATTGGAAAGCGAAGCGTGTCGCCGCGGTTTGGCCTTCGACGTCCACGAGGGGAATACCTCGTCCTGGCTGTCCTCGCGGCGTGTCGGCGAAACGCACTCCGGCTTCAAGGTACTCGTCGAGAAAGCCTCTGGTCGCATTCTGGGAGCCCATCTGCTCGGTCCGCGTGCGGATGACGCGATCAACCTGTTCGCGATCGCGATGCGCACGGGAGCCACCGCGTCGATGTTGAAAGAGATGCTCTTCGCGTATCCGACGGCCGGGTCGGATCTCTCGTCCATGGTGTGAATTTCAGCCCACGTCTTGCATTGTCTGCTGACATCCGATCAGTGGCCACAATCGGACAACTGGGCGGCCCTATGACAAACAACCAGCTCGAGCAGATGGCGAATACGATTCGTCAGGACATCATCAAGATGTTGGTTGCGGCCGGTAGCGGTCACTCAGCCGGGCCTCTCGGCATGGCGGATGTCTTCACAGCGCTCTATTTCGCTGTACTCAAGCATGACCCCAAAAATCCCGACTGGCCGGAACGTGACCGGCTGATCCTCTCGAACGGTCACATCGTGCCCGTCCGTTACGCGACGATGGCACGCGCCGGATATTTCCCGGTTGAAGAGCTTCTGACACTGCGCAAGCTTGGTTCGCGGCTGCAGGGGCACCCCGAGCGGTTGCGGCTTCCCGGCCTCGAGACCACGAGCGGCCCGCTTGGCTCCGGTCTCTCGCAGGCGTCGGGCATCGCGCGAGCGTGGCAGATGGACGGCGTGAAGGATCGGCGCGTGTATTGTCTGATGAGCGACGGCGAGCAGGAGGAGGGCAATACGTGGGAAGCCGCCCTGTTCGCGGCGAAGTACAAGCTCGCGAATCTGACGGCGATTACCGATCGCAACAACATCCAGATCGACGGGCCGACCGAACAGATTATGCCGCTCGAAGATCTGCACGCGAAGTGGGCGGCGTTTGGATGGCACGTCATCGAAATCGACGGCCACAACTTCACACAGATCATCGATGCCTGCCACTACGCGAAGGCGATCGAGAACAAGCCCGTCATGATCCTCGCGCACACGATTCCCGGCAAGGGCGTCGACTTCATGGAGTACGACTTCCATTGGCACGGTTCACCTCCTGATCACGAGGAAGCGAAGACCGCCCTCAAGGAGCTGCGCACGCTGCAAGGCCGGATCCGAAGCGAGGCCGACGGATGACGATACCGTTGGCGGATCTGAGCGACGAACCACAGAAGGAACCGTTGCGAACGGGATTCGGAAGAGGTCTTCTCGAAGCTGGCAAACGCTGGGATCATGTTGTTGCCGCCTGTGCCGATCTCACCGACTCCACAAAAATGTCCGAGTTCGCGGAAGCCTTCCCGGAGAGGTTCATCGACGTAGGGG
>JBOGIZ010000689.1:0-3354 GCA_050747805.1 Vicinamibacterales bacterium
ACCGGCTTGACGAGCGTGCTCAGCGTGTAGATGGCCGAGATGCCGATCGCGCCCGCGCCTACGAAGCGGACGTAGTGGCTCCATCCCGCCTGCGCCACCGCCGCCGCCGCGCCCGTCGCCGGATGCAGCGCGGTGAAGTACGGAACGCCCCAGCCCCACCCGATGATCGCGCCGACGAGCATCGCCATGCCCACCGCGAGGCCGCACAGATGGCCGATGGCGAAGAGCGCGAACGAGAGATTGAAGTCGAAGCCCGTGTCGCCGTTCCTGCCGACGCGGAAGTACCGCGCGACGTCGCTGGCGAACACCCCACTCTGCACGACGACGTAGAAGACCGCCGAGACGACGCTGCCCCAGATCACCGCCTTGAGCCCCGCGCCGCTCGTCTCGACGGCCTCGCTGCCTCTGTGACCTTCGGCGCCGGCGCCGATCTTGAGCACCTCGGCACATGCCACGCCCTCAGGGTAGGGAAGCGGCGAGTCGGTGACCAGCGCGCGCCGGAGCGGGATCGTGTACATCACGCCCAGGATGCCGCCCGACGCGCAGATGAGGAACGATTGCCAGAAGGGAAAGTCCGCCCACCATCCGACCATGATGAGGCCCGGGAGCACAAAGATGATGGACGACAGCGTACCAGCCGCCGACGCCACCGTCTGGACGATGTTGTTCTCCTGGATCGTGGCGTCCTTGAACGCGCTCAGGATCGCCATCGAGATCACGGCCGCAGGGATCGACGTCTAGAACGTGATGCCGGCCTTCAGGCCGAAGTAGACGTTGGCCGCGGTGAAGACGATGGTGATCACGACGCCGACGATAAGACCGCGGATCGTGAGTTCCTTCAGATGAGAGTCGGCGGCGACTGGGCGTGTATTCACGCGAACTCCTGGGCAAGGGTGGGCATTCCGCAAACGTCGTGACATCCCACGGGCGCAGTAATGATACCCGGGGAGCCGACGTGCAAGTGACCTGTGGAACTGGGGTCGGAATGGACCATGCGCAATGGCACGGAGGGATCAGCAGTACGCCCGCCCAGAATCACGACAAGACCGAGCTGCGGTGCCCGTCGCACTGCTGCGGCCGCACCAGTACCTTTCCCTGCGGACTGGCCTCCAGTAGGCGATAGGCGTCGACGACGCGGTCGAGCGGAAAACGTGCCACGATGTCGCTTGCCACCGGACGCGTTGCGGCGAGCGCGAGGGTTTCGGAAATGAACGCGGCCACGCGGTCCGCTGCCACCAGGCCGGCTCGCGGGCCGTATTTCGTGACGAAGATCGAGCCAGCCTCCATGAGCCGCCCGAGATCGATCGTGGGAAGCGCGCCTGACAGTTGCCCGTAGTTGACGAGATACCCTCGCGGAGCGAGCAACTGCAGGTTCGTTTCATACGTTGCTGCGCCCACCGGATCGAAGACGGCGTGTGCACCGCGGCCGCGTGTGTACTCGCGCACCGCCTCGACAACATTGTCGGTGGTGCGATCGACGACGTGCTCCGCGCCGAGACGGCGAACGGCATCGACGCGCGAGCCGCTGGCAATCCCGACGACGGAGATTCCCCGGTCGATGAGCCGCGCCACCAGCACGCGGCCGACGGCACCGGCGGCGCCCCACACGACCGCGTGCGATCCGTCCGACAGCGGGCACTGTCGAACGAGGCCCGCGGCAGTCACACCCGCGTGCGCAAGACTGGCTCCCGCTTCGAAGCTTGTCGTGTCCGGCAGCGGAGCCAGCAGCTGCGCCGAAGCGGCCACCAAGGTTGCACAGGATCCAAAGACAGCGGTCCAGCAGACGCGCGTGCCAGGCTCGATCGAAACGTCCGGGCCGACGGCGACCACTGTGCCCGCGCCTTCGATCCCAACGGGATATGGGAAGCCCAATCGGACCGGGTACGTTCCCGATCGGACCAATGTCTCGACATGGTTGAGGCCGGCGGCCTCGACCCGCACGAGCGCTTCGCCGCGAGCGAGAGCGGCGACCTCCTCGCTGCGGACTTCAATTACTTCCGGACCGCCGGGGCGCAGGGCTTGGGCGACGAAACGACGGTTCGCAGTATTTGCATTCATGAAGAGATAATGTAAGCAAGTGCTTATATTGTCAGCTTGCATTTGGACACTGCGGAGGGGTGGATGCGCAGACGAACACTTTCGCCAAGAAAGACGGCCCGGCAAGAGCGCTCGCGCGCGACGGTTGAAGCGCTTCTGGAGGCGACGGCTGACATTCTGATTCGCCACGGCTACGCGAAGCTCACGACGAACCGCATCGCGGACCGCGCCGGCGTCAACATCGCGTCGCTCTACCAGTACTTTCCCGGCAAAGAGGCGATCGTGGCCGAGCTGCGACGTCGTCACGGAGCGGAGCAGCGTGCCGCGGTACGGCGCGTCCTGTCCGAACGCCGCGGTCGAAGCTTCGAGGCCACGCTTCGCGCGCTCGTCTCCACGGGGATCGCGGCGCACGCCGTCTCGCCCGCGCTGCAGCGGGTGTTTGCCGAAGAGCTGCCGCCGCTCAATTACGGCGACATTTCGGCTGCGGATCCGGAGGTGATCGAGGCGTTTCGACGTTTTCTCGAGACGGCGGCGGTCGGCGTCCCAGACAACGATCTCGCGCAGTGGATGGTCGCGACCGTATCGGGGGCCGTCATCCATCGCGCGACTGTGGAGCGTCCACAGGATCTCGCCAGCGGCGCGATTGGCGATGAGCTCGTCACACTGTTGAGCCGCTACCTGCGCCGAAAATAGAACGGAGAAATTGCGTTACGTTCTGTGCGCGACCGGTCGCCATCTGACGATTTGGCGGATTCGACTTCTGCGCGTGTCGTGAGCAATTCGCCGAAACGATGGTTCAGGGATTACTCTTTCCGGGATGGAGATTGTCAACGTCGTGGTTCGTCGAGAAAGCGCCGACGACCTCGGGGCCGTTCGCGCGGTAAATGAAGCGGCGTTCGGGCGCCCGGACGAGGCAAATCTTGTGGACGAGTTGAGACACGAAGGCGCCGTGCTGGGCTCATTCGTGGCCGAAGAAAACAGTCACGTCGTTGGCCACATTCTTTTCAGCCGAATACTGATTGAAACCGGCGACGAATCGGTCCTGTCCGTCGCCCTTGCCCCAATGGCCGTGTCACCATCGCAACAACGTCGCGGCATCGGGAGCCAGCTTGTCCGAGTCGGCGTTGAGTGGCTCCGCACGCGAGGCGAGCGGTCGGTCCTGGTGCTTGGGCACCCACGGTTCTACCAGCAGTTCGGCTTCTCGACCGATCGTGCTCGAACGCTGGCAACCCCGTTCCCTCCGAGCGCGTTCATGGCGTTGGAATTGGTCGCCGACGCGCTTGATGGCATTCGCGGCACGGTGCGCTATCCGTCAGC
>JBOGIZ010000690.1:0-5406 GCA_050747805.1 Vicinamibacterales bacterium
GCCGGCAGCTGAAGCCGTCGGCGATGACGAGCGCTTCGTCCGGCGCGCGGCGGACGGCAGGCAGCAGCGCCTGCTCCGCGCGCGCGACCGAGATCGCGTGCTTCTGCCTTTTCTCGAATCCGAACGGGCCCGCCATGCCGCAGCACCCGCGATCGGGCACGTCGGCGTCGACGCCCATCTTGTTCAGCAGCTCGAAATAACAATCCGTTTCCAGCACCGCGCGCTGATGACAGTGCACGTGAACGACCGCCTTGCGCTCGAGCCGCGGCGGCGTCCAGCTCCGTTCTTTCATGAGGAATTCGGCCAGCGTGAACGTGTGGCTCGCCAAGGCGCGCGCGTCCGCGTCATCAAAAAACTGCAGCAGCTCGTGGCGGAAGACCGACGCGTCGCTCGGCTCGAGGACGACGATCGGCGTGCCGGACTGGATCGGCTGCCTGAGAGCCCGCAGGATTCGCTGAAGCTGCCATCGCGCCAGATCGAGCATGCCCCAGTCATACAGCGGCCGTCCGGCGGGCAGGAACGCGTCGGGAACGATCACGCGGCAGCCGGCGTCTTCGAGGACTTCGGCGGCAGCCTCCAGCGCCGACGGATGGAAGGAATTGTTAAAAGCATCGGGCCAGAGGATGACCGGCGTCCCGGCTGTCGGGCGAACGCGGCGACGCCGCCACCACTGCTCGAACGTCGTCGCGGCGAACGCCGGCAGCGCGCGCTCCGGCGCGACGCGCGCGGCGAACTTCGCGAGATCGCGAAGGCCAGGCGCCTGCGTCATGAGATTCGCGGCGTCGGGTGCGAGCGACGCGAGCTTGGCCCACCATTCGATCAGCGCGAACGCGAACGCCTGGCGCGGACGCAGCCGCCGCGCGAAGTAGTGCGACAGAAATTCCGCCTTGTAGCTGGCGATGTCGACGCTCTCGGGGCAGTCGTGTTTGCAGCCTTTGCACGCAAGGCACAGGTCGAGCGATTCGCGGACGTAGTCGCTCTTGAGTCCCTCGCGCGCGATCGGCGATCCCTCGCGCAGCGCCTCGAAGAGCAGATGCGCACGGCCGCGCGTCGTGTGCTGCTCGTCCCTCAGCACCTGGAACGACGGACACATCGTCTGCTCGCCCGCCAGCTCGCGGCATTTGCCGACGCCAAAGCAGCGGTGGGTCGCTTCAGCCAGGCTCCCGCGATCCTCCGCAAAACGGAAGTGCGTTCGAACGGAAATCGGATGGTAATCCGGACCGACGCGCAGATTGCTGTCGAGCGGATACGGGTCGACGAGCTTGCCTGGATTCATCCGGCCGCGCGGATCCCAGATCCGCTTGTATTCGCGGAAGGCGTCGACCAGCTCGGGGCCGAACATCTTCGGCAGCAGTTCCGCGCGGGCCTGACCGTCGCCGTGTTCGCCCGACAGCGAACCGCCGTACTTCACGACGAGATCGGAGGCGTCGTTCGCAAAGGCGCGGTACTCTGCGACGCCTTCCGGCGTGCTGAAGTTGAAGTTCATGCGTACGTGAAAACATCCCTGGCCGAAATGGCCGTAGGCGGTCCAGGCGTAGCGATACCGCGCCATGAGTGCTTCGAACTCGCGCAGGTACGGTCCTTCCTTCGACGGATGCACCGCCGTGTCTTCCCAGCACGGCCACCCCGCTTCGGTGTGCGGCACGCGAGACGCTCCCACGCCCGCCTCGCGCACTTTCCACACGGCCTCGACATCGTCCGCGCTGTCGCAGATCCGGATGCCCGTGTGGCCGCCGCCGGCTTCCACGCGCCGCCGCGCGGCCTCCGCGCGGGCGTTGGCGTCAGCCTGCGTGGCGCCGCCGAATTCGATGAGGAGGAACATGCGGCCGTCGGGAAGGAGCTTCGCGCCGGCGAGCGGACGTCCCTTGCGCTCCATGTTTCTCGTGACCGATTGGTGGACGCCTTCAAGCGCGTCGGGTTCGAGCTCGAGCAACTGCGGCACGTGATCGCCCGCATCGGCCATGCTGTCGTAGCCGAGGAGCAGGAGCGCGCGCCTGGGCGGACGGGGCAGCAGCCGCACGCGGGCGCTCAGCACCGTCGCGAGCGTCCCTTCGCTTCCGACCAACGCCTTCGCGACGTCGAAGCCTTTTTCGGGAAGCAGGTCGTCGAGGTTGTAGCCCGACACACGGCGCGGGATCTGCGGATAGCGTTTGCGGATGTCGTCCGCGACGCGATCGCGGAGATCGCGCAGCTTGCCGTACAATTCGCCGCGCGCGCCGCCCGCGCGAATGATGCGGTCGAGCTCGCCGGCGTCGAGCGCGCCGCCCACCGTCAGGCGCTCGCCGCTATAGAGAAGGATGTCGAGCGCTTCGATGTTGTCGACCGTCTTCCCGCCCGTCAGCGAGTGCGACCCGCACGAGTTGTTGCCGATCATGCCGCCGAACGTGTTGTAGGCGTGCGTGGCGGGATCGGGCGCCCACGTGAGTCCGTCTTTCCAGGCGCGATGGCGCAGCTGATCGCAGATGACGCCTGGCTGCACGACGGCGTAGCGCTCGTCGGGGTTGTATTCAAGGATCCCGTGCAGGTATTTCGAGAAGTCGATCACGACCGCGAGGTTGCAGGTCTGCCCGGCGAGCGACGTGCCGCCGCCGCGCGGCAGGATCGGGACGTCGTGCTCACGGCACACCGCAACCGTCTCGATCACATCCTCGATCGTGCGTGGAATGACGACACCGATCGGGACCTGGCGGAAGACCGACAGGTCGGTGGCGTACAACGCGCGATCGCCCGACGTGAAGCGCACTTCCGCGCCGGTGCGCCGCCGCAGATCGACCGCGACCGCCTGCGCCTGCGAGGCATATTTGGATTCGTCGGGAACATCGCTCGCCCAGCGCTTGATCTCGAGAGCCGCGACAGCCACATCTCACCCCTTCCAGCGGACTCGTCGGCCGGCGAAGCACTCGCCGGCGCACGTTCGCGCCGATCAGGATGGACTGCCAGCAGTGATCGACGCGGATGGGTCAGCCCGGTCGATGAACTGCAAACGATATTCCGGCGCCTTCTACCGCATGCGCTGCTGGCGTCACGACGTACGTACGCAGAGCACGCCGAGAGCGCCGAGATCAATGGGGTTTGGTCCTTACAATCGTTCGTCTCTTTCTTACTTCGGTAGACTTTCGAGCTCAGCGGGACCAGCGACCAGCTATCCGTCCACACTATTCACCGCGCCCCCGCGCCCCCGCACCCCGCACCCCGCACCCCGCGTCCAGACTATGATCGGCCGTCCACCAGTAATCAACGAACGAAGGAGCTCACCGTGTTACGCCGTCGCGTGCTTGCCGTCACCGCCCCACTCACCGCACTGACGTTGGTCTGTCTTGGAGGCACCGCGCTGGCGCAGACAAAGACGCCGTCCTGGTATTGGCAGCGCGGTCCCGCCGAGATGGTGCTCGAGCACGGCCGCGTCGTGACAGTCGACACGGCGCATCCTGAGGCGCAGGCGGTCGCCGTCTCGGCCGGGAAGGTCCTCGCGGTCGGAAGCGACAAAGACGTCCAGCAGTACGTCGGACCCAAGACGACCATCATCGACCTGCACGGGCGGCTGCTCATTCCAGGATTCATCGACGCGCACGCGCACTTCATGGGCATCGGCGAGGCGCTCCAGGAGCTGGACCTCACCAAAGCCCACACCTGGGACGACATCGTCCGGATGGTCGCCGACGCAGCGAAGACGGCGAAGCCGGGCGAGTTGATTCAGGGGCGCGGCTGGCATCAGGCGAAGTGGGACCACGTACCCGAGCCGAACGTTGAAGGCCTGCCGTATAACGACTCCTTGAGCAAAGTTTCGCCGAACAACCCCGTCATCCTCACGCACGCCAGCGGCCACGCCATGTTCGTGAACCAGAAGGCGCTGGAACTGGCGGACATCGGTCAGGGGACAGCGAACCCGCCTGGCGGCGAAATCGTGCGCGACAAGAACGGCGTGGCGATCGGGATGCTGCGCGACAACGCGATGGGACTTGTCCGCCGTGCGCTGCAGGCGCAGCAAGCCAATCGCACGCCTGCCGAGGTGCAGGCCGCTTTCGAGAAGACCGTCGAACTTGCCGCGCACGATCTACTCTCGAAGGGCGTGACCATGGCGTCAGACGAGGGCGAGTCGTTCAGGACGATCGACGGACTGAAGATGCTCGTCGGCGCAGGCAAGGTGCCGGCGCGGCTCTGGGTGCTCGTGAACGGCGAGCCGCCGGCATCCCTCGAGGCGAACCTGCCAAAGTACTGGCTCGACGGCTATGGCGACGATCATCTGAGCGTGCGGGGTCTCGGCGAGATCACCGCCGACGGCGCGCTCGGCACGCACAGCGCGTGGTTCCTGCAGCCGTATAAGGACGTCCCGACGACGAGCGGCCTGAGCGTGACGCCGCCGGCCAGGATCAAGACGATGGCGGAGATTGCGCTGAAGGATGGCTACCAGGTGTCGGTGCACGCGATTGGCGATCGGGCCAACCACGAAGTGCTCGACGTGTTCCAGCAGATCTTCGCGGCGCATCCAGAGGCGCACGACCTGCGCTGGCGCATCGAGCACGCGCAGCATCTCTGGGCGAGCGACATCCCGCGCTTCGGGGCGATGCACGTGATCGCGTCGATGCAGTCGATCCATGGCTGCTCCGACGGGCCGTACGTGATTCAGCGTCTTGGCGAGAATCGCGCAGAGGTCGGCGCCTACGCCTGGCGCTCGATCATCGATTCGGGCGGCATCATCGCCAACGGCACCGACGCGCCGGTCGAGGACGTCAATCCCATCCCGAACTTCGCCTGCGCCGTCACGCGAATGATGAACAACGGCCACACGTTCTTCCCGAAGCAGGACATGACGCGCGACGAAGCGCTCCGGTCCTATACGATCAACGCCGCCTATGCGACGTTCCAGGAAGACCGGCTGGGATCGATCACGCCGGGCAAGTACGCCGACCTCGTGATCCTCTCGAAGGACATCATGACGGTGCCGCCCAACGAGATCGCCACCGCCTTCGTGGACGAGACCATCGTCGGCGGCAAGGTCGTGTACCAGCGGGGCGCCCAGTAGTGACGTGGCCATGCCCGACACGACGTACGGACGCGGAGCTCGGAGCGCGCCGAAATCAGCTGGGGTTTTGACGCCGTCTTGGCGCCACGCTCGCGTCGCCGCGGGCGCCCTATCACGAGCGGGCCACACCCGACACGACGGACGTACGCAGAGGTCGCAGAGCGCGCCGAGATTGATTCAGTTCTGTTTTTCGGCAGGTCGGCAAGGTCGTAGTATCAGCGCAGCACCCAGTAGTGACCTGGCCACGCCCGACACGACGTACGTACGCGGAGCTCGCAGAGCGCGCCGAGATTAATTTGGTTCTGTTCTTCGGCAGGTCGGCAAGGTCGTATATCAGCGCAGCACCCAGTAGCGACCTGGCCACGCCTGACACGACGTACGCA
>JBOGIZ010000691.1:0-1935 GCA_050747805.1 Vicinamibacterales bacterium
ATGTTGGTGCCCCAGACGATATTCGTGCCCCACACGATGTTGGCCGCCTTCACCACGGTCCCGGCGCCCCACACGATGTTGGTCCCCCAGACGATGTTCGTGCCCCAGACGATGTTCGTGCCCCAGACGATGTTCGTGCCCCACACGATGTTGTTCGCCGAAAGCACGCTCCCGTTCAGCACCGTGCTGCCGTAGACGATGTGCTGCGACCAGAATTCGGTCGTTCCGCCGATCACGCTGACCGGCGTGAAGCCCGCAAGCCAATTGGCGCCGAGCGGCTTCGACGTGTCGAGGCCGCGCGCCAGCATGATCGCTCCGGCGGCATTGATCTCGCCGGCGCCTTGCGCCAGGTAGTCGGCGCCGTCCAGCGGAACCGCGCTGTACTCGAGGATCCCTTTTACGAGGTTCGCCGTGAGCGGCTGCTGCTGCGCGAACCCGTTTTCCTTGTGCGCCTGGAGCACCAGCGCGACGACGCCGCTGGTCACGCCAGCCGACATGCTCGTGCCGCTCAACCGCAGGAGGGGCGTAGGGCCACCCGCGTGGTTCTTGCTCAGCGTCTCGTACAGATATGAGAGCGCGCTCGAATCGGAAACCAGATCCTGGCCGGGCGCGAGCACATCCGGCTTCGCGAATGCGTCGAACCAGGTCGGTCCGCGAGAGCTATAGGGAGCGACTTCGTCGTCCAGTCTCAGCGCCGTATCTTGTGTGATCGCGGCGCCGACGGTGATGGCGTCCGGCGCGTTTCCCGGCGACGTGATGCCCGTGTAGCCCACGGTGCCGTCGGCCTTGAGTCCGTAGTTTCCGGCGGAGGCGACGACGACGAGCCCGGCGGCCGTGGCCTGCTCAACGGCCTGCACGAGCGGATCGTCGGCGGCCGGCGACAGAATCGGATGTCCGAGCGAGAGATTGATGACCTGCACGTTCAGCAGCGCCTTGTTCGTGATGACGAACTCGATCGCGCTGATGACGCGGCTCGTCTGCCCGGAACCCGCGGCGTCGAGAACTTTCAGACCAACCAGGTGCACCCTGGGCGCCACGCCCTCGTATGCATAGTTCGAGAGCACGCCGCTGCTGCCGATGAGTCCCGCGACGTGCGTGCCGTGGCCGTAGTCATCGTACGGCTGTGCGATGAGGGGCTGTGGGCCCTTCGTGAAATCGATGAATGCCGTGATGCGGCCGCTAAAGTCCGCCGAGGGCGCGATCCCCGAATCGATCACCGCGACGCCGATGCCATCGTCGCCCGTCGGCATCGACGGATCCTGCGAATCGACGTGCGGCAGTCCGAGCGTGTCGCGCAGCGTGCTGCTGAGTGTCTGCGCCGGGCCGGTCAGGAGGTTTTGATCGCTTGGCGGCGACTGGCGCGGACCGGAGCCCGGGCCACCGCTACCGCCGCCGGCCGCTGGACCCCCGGCCGCTGGACCGCCTAGCGCTGGACCGCCTGGCGCTGGACCGCTGGGCGGAGGACCGCCGCGCCCGGGGCCGGCCGACGCCGGGGCGCCTGGCCCTGGGCCGCCTGGTCCGGGACCGTCAGGACCATCGGCGTAGACGGTCGAATTCGATGAGATTGCCCGCACACACGAATTATTCGCGAGCGTCTGTATTGCGCCGCTCGGCACATCACCGGAGAACGCGCCGATGAGAGGATGCTTGGCCGCGATCGTCGCGCCGTGCTGTTCGAGCGTTCCGCGAACGGCGTCGGCGCAGCCCGGGTTGACGGTGATGATGACGTGCTGGACCCGATTGCCGGCGGCCAGCGAGGCGCGAATGCCGCGATCGACTTTCGGTGCCGGGGGTGTCGCCGCCGCAGGGCGCGCCGATATGAGGGCGAGCAGCCACACGAGTACCAGGGGAACCGCGAGTCTATGCCGAGGCTGCATTTGGCCCAAAAACCGAGCAATATCTCCGCCACCGCCTCGGCTGTTGGCAGGACAGCCG
>JBOGIZ010000692.1:0-6120 GCA_050747805.1 Vicinamibacterales bacterium
CCTTGATGGAGGAACAAGCCGTTGACCGTGACGCCTCCAGACATCGTGCGACCGAGTACCGCCTCCCGATGCGTGCGGTCGTGCGTCAGGCAATACAAAGTAAGCGGGTTGGCTCTTTCGTTGACGAAGGCGATGGCGGCATCGAGCGTGTCATAGGCGACGATCGGCAGGACGGGGCCGAAGACCTCTTCCAGCATGAGGCTGCAGTCCAATGGGGCGTTCAATACGACGGTGAGTCCCATTTTTCGGTCGGCGGCGGTCCCGCCACTCTGGGTCAGAATCTCTGCACCGCCCGCGCGGGCTTCGTCAATCGCGAACCGCAGACGATCATAGTGACGATCGTTGAGGATGGCGGTGTAGTTCGGGTTGTCGGCGATCGACGGATACAGTCGATGCGCTTCGGCGAGGAGGGCGTCGGCGAGGGCTCGCGTCTTTGAGGCGGGCGCGAGAACGTAGTCCGGCGCGATGCAGGTCTGGCCCGCCGTCGCCATCTTTGGAAACGTGATGTCCTCGGCTGCTGCGGCGATGTCATAGTCGGGGCAGACAAAGACTGGCGACTTGCCCCCGAGTTCCAGCGTGACCGGCGTGAGATGCTCCGCCGCGGCCGCCGCCACCTTGCGTCCGACGGCCGTGGATCCGGTGAACAGCAGGTGGTCGAGCGGCAGCCGCACGAACTGCTCGGCAATCTCCGGTCCGCCCAGGACGACGGCGAGTTCCTGTTCGGGGATTACCGCGGCGAGTATGTCCCGCAGCAGCCGGGAAAACCTGGGCGTGTGCTCCGAGGCCTTCAACAGCACTCGATTCCCGGCCGAGAGCGCATCCACGAGCGGCAGCAGCGCCAACGCCAGAGGGTAATTCCACGCCGCCATGATGCCCACGACGCCGAGCGGCTGATACTGGACCCACGCCGTGCCTGGCCAGCAGAAGGGGTTGACCCGGCGGCGTTCGGGTCGTATCCACGTCTTGAGGTTGTGCCTCGCGTGCCGGATCGCGTTCTGGACCGGCACCAGTTCCAGAAGATAGGTTTCGTGCACGGAGCGGTTTCCGAAGTCGGCCGAAATCGCGGCAGCGATCGCAGGGCTGTGCTCGGAGATCGCCTCGCTCAGGCGGGCGAGCGATCGCCGCCGCGCACGAAGATCCGGCGGCGGCACGGTCGCCGCCGCGTGACGCTGAAGATCGTAGAGCCGACGCAGGTCGATGAGCGGGTCTGACGTCTCCGCCGTGGGACTCGGATCGACGTGGCCCGGCATTGTGGTCATGGCCAGCCTCAGTTCGCGCGCACTCCACCGTCCGGTGTCGCGCCCACCTGGCGTACGATGAAGATGTCGCGAAGATAGCGATTCAGCATACGTCCTTCGGGATCGTACATCGTCGGGGCGTCAGCCACGGTGTCGAGGGGACCGGTTTGACTCCGCAGGCGTGCGGCGCACCGCGGCGGGGCGCGATCGTAGCACACGGAGCTATCATCATCGAACCTTGGCGCGATGGTGGTCGCGCCGCGCGGGGGAGGATCCACATGTCAGACGGCGATCGCGCCAGTGGCCAGGACGCCGGCGGAACACCGGCGCCGACGGTTTCGGATCTCTTGCAGATGGCGGCGCTGCTGAGCGTCGGTTCTTCAGGCCCCGAGTCGGCGTCACAGGCCATCAAGGCGCTCGAACAGGCGTTCGAGCTCGACCCGACCGACGGGACCGGGGCGATCTGCGCGCGCCTCGGACGGCTCTATTTTCTTCAGGAACGATACGGCGACGCGGTGCGTCATCTCGAGGCCGCGGTTATCAAGCAACCAGACGACAAGGAATTAGCGGACGTTCTCGAGCGTGCCGGGCGCAACTGTGAAACCCGGATCGAGAGAGCGATGTCCATCATCGAATTTACCGATCCCATAAAGATGACGGGGCCGCCGGCGTTGTACCTGCGGCCCCCTGGGATCCGGGCGCCGCTGCCCGCCGCTCGCCGGCATCCGTGGAGGCACAGTGCGCCGGTCGTCGCGCTGCAAACCATTGCGGGCGGTGCGGCGGGCGTCGTGGTGAGTGCGGCGCTGGCGATCACGCGTCGCGTCGGTCTGAACGACGAAACCCGGCAGGCCTGGATTCGCCGGCCGCGGATTCCCGGGCAGCTGTCGCTCGCCGCCTACCGCGAGTGGTTGAACGGGCACGTCATCCAGGATCCGTATCGGCACGGCGATCTAACCGCCAACCAGCCGGCCGGCCAGAAACGTCCGGCATGGACGCGGACGATGCCGACCGCCAACGGTTCGTGGCGCACCGACGATCCCATGGAGGGCGCTGCGCTGGCGCGCTACGCGCAGCAGGGCGCTCAGCCCATGGAGCGATACCAGAGCCGTCTGAACGACCCTCGGTTGCCAAGTCCTCGCGAGGTCGCCCGAGCCTTCCTGCATCTGAAACCGGGGGCTTCTCAGACACTCGCGCCATTCCTCAACGCGCTGTACATCGCGTGGATTCAGTTTCAGAGCCACGACTGGTTCAGTCACGGCGAAAACGTCGCGGGGAGCGGGATGTACAGAATTCCGCTCGCGCCAGACGACCCGATTCGAGTTAAGCATGGTCTCGAGGCGCTCGAGATCAAGCGGACCCAGCCCGATCCGCACCCGAGCGGCGGATTGCTGACCTATCCGAACGAAGTCACACACTGGTGGGATGGCTCGCAGCTGTACGGGAGCAATCAGGAAACGGAGGATCGGGTGCGCACCGGCGCCGACGGCCGGCTGCTCGCGGGCGGCAAGCTGTATCTGCCCCAGAATCTGCTCCCCATCAGCCCGGCAACCGGTATCGAGGACAGCGGTTTCACGCGCAACTGGTGGCTCGGTCTCTCGATGTTCCACACGCTGTTTGCGCGGCACCACAATCGGATCTGCGACGAGTTGACGCGCGAATACCCGGACCATCCGTGGACGAGCGATCAGCTGTTCAAGACCGCGCGCCTGGTCAATGCGGCGGTGATGGCCAAGATCCACACCGTCGAGTGGACGCCGGCCGTCCTGCCGAACAAGACGGTGGCGCCCGGACTGTGCGTCAACTGGTGGGGGCTGGCGGAAACACGATTGCGGCCGTACAGGAAGCGCCGCATACAGCGCATCGCCAAGCTCCGTCACCCGATTGTGGGCGGACTCGTCGGAGGCAGGCGCGACAACCATGGCGTGCGTCATCAGTTCTCTGAAGAATTCGTGTCAGCCTACCGCCTCCACGAGGGGTTGACCGAACGGATCGGCATTCGCTACGTCGGCGATCCGGAGGCGCGGACCTACATCAGCACCGATGCCACGCGTGGTCAGGCCGCCCACCGGCTGGTCCAAACGCACGGCCTCGGCAATCTGTTCAACTCGTTCGGGCTCGAAAAAGGCGGCGCGCTCGTCAACAACAACCTGCCCGGCTGGATCACCGATATGAGCATCGATGGTCATGCAGTCATCGACATCGGGACGATCGACATCCTTCGGGACCGCGAGCGCGGCGTCCCCGGGTACAACGACCTGCGCAACCTGCAGGGCTTGCCTCGCTTGAAGACCTACGACGATCTGGCGGTCGACTCCGAGACCAAAGCGAACCTCGAGCGCCTGTACGGGCCGGCGCCTCAGGGTCTCGACATCATGGATCTGCAGGTCGGCATGCTCTGCGATCGCGGGCGCCCGGAGGGCTTCGCGTTCGACGATCTTCGGTTCGCATTTTTCATCAAGGCGGCCTCGAGCCGCCTGGAGGAGGATCCGATGTTCTGCGAGAACATGACGCCTGAGGTCTACACCGAATGGGGGCTGGACCACATCGACGCCATGGATCTCCGCGAGGTTCTGCTCCTCGAGTGCCCCGAACTCTCCGGGGCGCCGCTCGCTCGCAGCAACGCGCGTGGCCGGTACACGCTCGGCAACTCGTTCGAGCCCTGGGGAACCACTGCCGAAACGCATCCTGATGAACATCCGCTCACCGCGAAGCGTATCGAGCGCTATTAGGCCGCGCCAGCTCCGTGACCGACCTCAACCCAGCCGCCCGCGCACCGAAGCCAATCAGGCTCGCGCACTCCGCCGTCGGCCGATGCTTCATCGTCCACGATGGTCGTGTGTACGCGGAGATCACGGGCGAGGGACGGATCCGGCAGAGCGATCGATATACCGGCCCGGCGGAGTCGCCGCTGCTCGCGGCAGCGCAGTACTTCACCGACTACTACGAGGCGCCGTTCCCGGGCGCGAAAAGCCGGGATCCCGACATTTCGAGCGGTGGACGCTTGAACGATAAAGAGACTGTGAAGTTTGCCGAGGATCCGGATGGCGTGCCCGCCCGGCGGCCCGACCTCTTCGGGCACCTGGACTTCTTCGATCGGCGCAACGGCGACGGCATGATCACGCTGCGCGAGAACTATCTGGGCTGGCGCGATCTGGGTTTCGGCTTGCTGCGATCGGCCGTGCTTACACTGGGGTCGGCGCTGGTGTTCGGCCGGGCGGCCGACCGGTTCGGCATCGACGTGGAGCGCATCGGCGAGAAACGCCCGAAGGGCGCCACCGGCATCTACGACGCCAACGGCAACGTCGATCGTATGCGGCTCGCCGCGTTTGCGGCCGCGTTCGACGAATCGCCCATCGGCGTGCTGACACATCAGCAGCTCGAAGCCGCCCTCGCCGCGCGCGCCACGCTTGGACGAATTCCGCGGCGCCAGTTCAGGTCGCTGCTGGCCCTGACTGCACGAATCAACCGGTCGAACACGGTCACCCGGGATCAATTCCTCGGGCTGTTCGACAACTCGCTGTTCTGGCTCGCCGCGTCGTTGCCCGACCGTTCCGGCAGGCGCCGGCTGTAGCATTCACGCGATCGAGGTCTTCGCGTCATGGCACATTCACATGTGCCCCGGCGCGGCTTGCGCGCCGCGTTACGGCCGACGCGAAGCGCCGCGCCGGGCGATGTTCGTCGTGATCGGATACGGGCGCCGGTGGCGCGTCGCAGGCGCAGCCCTCAGCGCGACCCGGGCGCCGCGCCGACCGCCGCGGCGTCGTTCAGGATCCGGCTCCCCTTGAGATCGCCCGCCAGCCACGCGGCCAGCGCCGGGCGCGCCGCCTGGTAGCCCGCTTCGGCGATCGCGGCGGCCTCTTGAAAGTCGTTGCGCTTGAATCTGATCAGGTCTGGCGAGATATAGACGTCGGCGGTTTCCGCCTTCTGACGCCGGAACGAGATCCCGCCGAACTCGATGACGCGCATGAGCACCAGCAGGATGCTCGGGTGATACACGCGCTTTTCGCGGTTGGGATTGAACCGGCGCCACGCGGCCTGCCAACCAGAAATGGCGTCTCCGTAATTCACAATCTCGTGCAGTTCGTGAGGCGGCGAGACATCGACGCCGACAACGTTGCCGTTGTTGCAGAAGGATCGCATCACGTCCACCGGGACGTTGTTGATGAGACCGCCGTCGACGTGCAGTTCGCCGTCCATGACGAGGGGGGGGAAGATACCCGGCGCCCGCGTGCTGGCGAGTACGGCGT
This sequence comes from Vicinamibacterales bacterium, assembly GCA_050747805.1. Classification (GTDB taxonomy): domain Bacteria; phylum Acidobacteriota; class Vicinamibacteria; order Vicinamibacterales; family 2-12-FULL-66-21; genus JAICSD01. The sequence goes on from JBOGIZ010000692.1 coordinate 5,486, forward strand.
CGGCAAGCGGGCCCGACGAGTGGATCTTCACTTCCGAGCGGTTGAGATTCGTTGAGACGCAGAAGTACGGCACCCAGAGATCTTCGATCTGCTCGGTCCCGAAGAATCCACGCAGGACCCGACTGTGGTTGCCGCCTTTTTTGAACGAGAGGAACGGCAGCGTCATGTCGTCGAACGAGTCGTGGAACGCCCGTGACGTGCGTTGGGCAATCTGCGCCGGATCCCAGCCGAGCGCCCACATCGCGCCGATCATCCCGCCCATGCTGGATCCGCCGACCAGATCCACCGCGATGCCCAGCTCCTCCATGGCGCGCAGAACCCCAAGGTGAGCCAGGCCTCTGGCGAACCCTCCGCCAAGCGCGAGACCGACCGCGGAGCCTGCGATCAACCGCGCCAACCGATCGCAATCCCGATCGTCCTCGAGCGCCAGATGGACGTGGCGATCGACGTGGCGACTGGCCAGCCAGCGAGCGGTCCCCGACGGCGTAGTCCGGCGGTCGCGGTGGACGAGCGCCAGCGTTCGGCCTGTCCGCGCGGCGTGCGACGGAAGCACCAGCGTCTCGATTTCGCCAGGAGCGGCATCGCCGGCGGCGTCAGCGACGATGACGATGTAATCCGCCTGACGCGCGCAGCGC
>JBOGIZ010000693.1:0-2895 GCA_050747805.1 Vicinamibacterales bacterium
GGCCTCGCCATGGCGACGATGGACATCATCAAGCTCGCGGGGGGGGAACCGGCGAACTTTCTCGACGTCGGCGGCGGCGCGAACGCCGAGCAGATCAAGAACGCCTTCCGGATTCTCATGGCCGACAAGGCTGTCCGTGCCGTGCTCATCAATATCTTTGGCGGCATTCTGCGCTGCGACGTGCTGGCGGAAGGCGTGATTGCCGCGGTGAAGGAACTCGGCGTCCCCGTGCCCATCGTGATTCGCATGGAAGGCACGAACGTCGAGAAGGGCAAGCAGATGCTCGAGGACAGCGGCCTGAACTTCTCGACGGCCGACACGATGAGCGAAGCGGCTGAAAAAGTCGTCGCGCTGGGCGCGTAGCGCAGGGGGTCCCCTGCCACTTGGAGTGTCGCGCGAACGCCGCGCCATACACAGATCTATGGCTGTATTAATCGATCGCAACACGCGCCTGCTCGTGCAGGGCATCACCGGACGCGAAGGAACGTTTCACGCCAAGCAGGCGGCCGCGTATGGAACGACGGTGGTCGGCGGCGTGACGCCCGGCAAGGGCGGAACGACACACGAGGGTTGGCCCGTATTCAACACCGTCGAGGAGTGCGTGCGCAAGACAGGCGCGAACGCGTCCGTCATTTTCGTCCCGCCGCCTGGCGGGGCCGATGCGATCCTCGAGGCGGCCGACGCCGGACTGCCGCTCGTCGTCTGCATCACCGAAGGGATTCCAACCCTCGATATGATGCGCGTGTTCGCCGCGATCCGCGGCGTGGGTTCGACGCGCGTGATCGGGCCCAACTGTCCAGGTCTGATTACCGCGGGACAGGCCAAGGCAGGTATCATCCCGGGCCATATCTGCACGGAAGGCCGGGTGGGGATCGTGTCGAAAAGCGGGACCCTGACATATGAGGCGATCCACCAGCTGACCAAGCTGGGCCTCGGGCAGACGACGTGCATCGGGATCGGCGGCGACCCCCTGATTGGCACCAGTTTCATCGATGCGCTGAGCCTCTTTGCCGGCGATCCGGCAACGGAAGCCGTCGTGATGATTGGCGAAATTGGCGGAAGTGCCGAGCAGGACGCGGCCGCCTGGATTCAACAGCACTTCAAGAAGCCGGTCGTGGGCTTCATCGCGGGCCAGACCGCGCCGCCGGGGCGCCGCATGGGGCACGCCGGCGCTATCATCGCGGGCGGGAAGGGGACGGCGGCGGAGAAGATGGACGCGCTCGCGAAGGCGGGCGTGCGCGTGGTCAAGAGTCCGGCCGACATCGGCGCGGCAGTCAAACAAATGCTGAATGCTTAATGCCATGCAATCGATCATCAACGACCTCAGCATCCAGGTCGCCACCGTCAACGGATCGGGCAGCCAGACAGCAAACCTCGTCCTCCTGCGCTCGATCTTCCAGATGGGCGTGCCCGTCTCGGGCAAGAACATGTTCCCGTCGAATATCGCGGGGCTCCCGACGTGGTACACGGTTCGTGCGAACAAGGACGGATTCGTCGCACGCAAGAAAGAAGTTGATTTTCTGGTCGCGATGAATCCCGAGACCGCGAAAGAAGACGTTCTGTCGCTCGACGCCGGCCGCGCGGTACTGTACGACGAGCCGCTGAAGCTGAACGGGCTCCGCAGCGACCTGGTGTTCTATCCCGTGCCGTTCGACAAGATCGTCGCCACGGTCTGCACCGACGCCAAGCTGCGCCGTCTCGTGAAGAACATGATCTATGACGGCGTGCTCTCGAAGCTGCTTTGCATCGAGATGGCGGAGATGGAGAAGGCGCTCCGCAAACAGTTCGGCAAGAAGGTGAAAGCCGCCGACCTGAACATGGGCGCGCTCGCGGCGGGCGCGGCCTACGCCGAAGAGCATCTTCCCAAGCAGGATCCGTACGAAGTCGAACGGATGCAGAAAACGGCCGGCATGATCCTGATCGAAGGCAACTCCGCCGCGGCGCTCGGCGCGATGTTCGCCGGCGTCACGGTCGTCGCGTGGTACCCGATTACGCCCTCGTCCTCGCTGCCAGAGGCGCTCATCGGGTACATGAAGAAATACCGCATCGACACGACGACAGGGAAGGCGACGTACGCGATCGTGCAGGCGGAGGATGAAATCGCCTCCATCGGGATGGTGGTCGGCGCCGGCTGGGCGGGAGCCCGTTCGATGACGTCGACCTCCGGTCCCGGGATCTCGCTGATGAGCGAATTCGCCGGTTTGGCGTACTACGCCGAGCTCCCGGGCGTCGTCTTCGATATCCAGCGCGTCGGACCATCCACGGGTCTCCCGACCCGCACCGCGCAAGGAGACATCGCGAAAGCGGCGTTTCTTTCGCACGGCGACACGAAACAGATCCTGGTGATCCCGAGCTCGGTTGAAGAGTGCTTCACTCTCTCGATGCAGGCATTCGATCTGGCGGAGCGCTTCCAGATGCTCGTGTTCGTCATGAGCGATCTGGATCTCGGCATGAACATGTGGATGTCGCAGCCGTTTGCGTATCCGGAACAGGCGCCCGACCGCGGCAAAGTGCTCGACGCGAAAACGGTCAAGGCGCTTGCGGCGGAGTGGGGCCGCTATAGGGACATCGACGGCGATGGGATCCCGTATCGGACGCTCCCCGGCACGGGCGCCCCCTCGTATTTCACGCGAGGCTCCGGTCACAACGATCGCGGTCAGTACAGCGAGCGTCCCGACGACTATCAGAACAACGTCGATCGCCTCGCGCGCAAGTTCGAGACGGCCAAGCGGCACGTGCCGCCGCCAATCGTCCAGGACGCCGAGGCGGAAATCGGGATCATCGGGTATGGGACCAGCCATTGGGCCATCGAGGAGAGCCGGACGCAGCTCGAGCGCGAATCCGCAATCCCGACGGCCTACATGCGGCTCCGAGCGTATCCGTTCCCGGGCGAGG
>JBOGIZ010000694.1:0-6764 GCA_050747805.1 Vicinamibacterales bacterium
GATCTGCCCGCCGGCGGCCCCGATCGCTCTTCGTCCATTCCGGCGAACGTCGCCCCCGTGACGGCGCCGCAAACGGGTCCGGCAGCGGCGATCCAAACCCAGGCCCTCCCGACGAAAGTCGAGAAGAAGGGAGGCGGACGATGACTCGTGCGACGTTCCTGGCGGCGGCGTTCGCCCTGATCATGCCGGCGGCGGCGAGCGCCCAGGTGGGCGAACTGCCGATGCCGGTGGCGGCGCAGCCGTCGGCGAACCAGAAGACCGGAATCCTGTCGAAAGTCGGGATCGATCAGAAGATCGGCCAGCAGCTGCCGCTCAACACCGTCTTCACCGATGAAACGGGCAAGACCGTCCGGCTCGGCGACTATTTCGGCTCGCGGCCGGTCGTCATGGCGCTTGTGTACTACGACTGCCCGATGCTGTGTACCTACGTGCTCAACGGCATGACGGGATCGCTCAAGACCCTCTCGTTCGAAGCCGGCAAGGACTTCGACGTCGTCGCCATCAGCATCGACCCGAAAGAGAACTACCGGCTCGCGGAGGCGAAGAAGGCGGTCTATGTCAAGAACTACGGGCGGCCTGGCACCGCGGCCGGCTGGCATTTCCTGACGGGCAGCGACGCGTCGATCCACGCGGTGGCGGACGCGCTCGGGTTCCACTACGCGTACGATTCGAATCTCCAGCAGTACGCCCACGGCGCGGCGATCTACGTCGCGACACCGAAGGGCATTGTCGCCCGGTACTTCCTCGGACTCGACTATGCGCCCCGCGATCTGCGTCTGGCGCTCGTTGAGGCGTCGAACAACACGCTCGGTTCGATCGGGGATCAGGTGCTGCTGCTCTGCTACCAGTACGACCCGATGACCGGCAAGTACGGCGCGGCGACGCTGCTCGCCGTCCGGATCGGGTTCATCGCGACCGTCGGATGTCTGTTGACGTTCATCGTCGTCAGCCTTCGCCGCGAGCGCAGAAACGGCCAGACGGAGGCGGCGCACCGCATCTAAGCCGATGTTCACGAATTTTCCATTCTTTCCGCCGGAAGCCTCGACGCAGGCCGTTCAGGTCGATCACCTCTATTTCTTTCTGCTCGCGGTTTCCGGGTTTTTCGCGGCGCTCATCGCGGTGCTCGTCGGGGTCTTCGCGGTCAAGTTCCACCGCAAGCATGAGGACGAGGTCGGCGCCGAGATCCACGGATCGCTCGCGCTCGAGCTGCTGTGGACGATCATTCCGCTCGGCCTCACGATGGTGATGTTCGTGTGGGGCGCGGCGGTCTTCTTCCACACCACCCGCCCGCCGAAAGGGGCGATGGAAATCTACGTGGTCGGCAAGCAGTGGATGTGGAAGATCCAGCACATGGACGGCGCGCGGGAGATCGACGAGCTGCACGTGCCGATCGGACGCCCGGTGAAGCTGATCATGGGGTCGGAAGACGTCATTCACAGCTTCTCCATCCCTGATTTCCGGGTGAAGGCCGACGTGGTTCCAGGCCGCTACAACACGCTGTGGTTCACCGCGACGAAACCGGGCCGCTATCATTTGTTCTGCACCCAGTACTGCGTGACCAAGCACTCGAGCATGATCGGCTGGGTGACCGCGATGGAGCCGTCCGACTACGAGGCGTGGCTGCGCGGCGGCGAGAGCGGCACGACAATGACGGACGTCGGCGCGCGGCTCTTCCAGAATCTCGCGTGCAGCACGTGCCATACCAACGTGGAGCAAGCCCGCGGCCCGGCGCTGAAAGGGCTGTTCGGCTCCAAGGTCGCGCTCTCGAACGGACAGACCGTCACCGCCGACGAGGCGTACATCCGCGAATCGATTCTGCAGCCGCAGGCCAAGATCGTCGCCGGCTATCAGCCCATCATGCCGACGTTCCAGGGCCTCGTCACCGAGGAGCAGCTGCTGCAACTCATCGCCTACGTGAAATCGCTCGGCCCGCCGTTCCCCGGCGACGAGGTCGTGCCGCAGCCGCCGTCGCAGCAGACGGCGAAGCCATCGGGGACCGGTAGCTAATCATGGAAGCACCCGCAACAATCGCACCGCCGCTCAATTATCTGAACGACGGCTACGGCCTGAAGTCGTGGCTGTTGACGCGCGACCACAAACGGATCGCGCTGCTCTATCTGTTTTCAATCACGGCGTTCTTCGCGCTGGGCGCGTTCTTCGCGCTCATGATTCGTCTCGAGCTGCTGACCCCGTCGGCGGATCTGATACAGCCGGACACCTACAACAAAATGTTCACGATGCACGGCATCGTGATGGTGTTCTTCTTCCTGATTCCGTCGATTCCGGCCGTGCTCGGCAACTTCCTGCTGCCGATCATGGTGGGCGCCAAGGACCTCGCGTTTCCCCGGATCAACCTGCTCAGTTGGTACATCTACGTGCTCGGCGGGCTGTTCACGGTCACGGCCGCGGTCACCGGCGGGGTGGACACGGGGTGGACCTTCTACGCGCCGTACAGCACGACGGCGTCGAATTCGCACGTGATTCTGGCCGGCCTCGGCATTTTCATCACAGGCTTCTCTTCGATTCTGACCGGGCTGAATTTCATCGTCACGACCCACCGCATGCGCGCGCCGGGCATGACGTGGTTCCGGCTGCCGCTCTTCGTGTGGTCGATGTACGCGACGAGCCTGATCATGATCCTCGGCACGCCGGTCATTGCGATCACGGTGCTGTTGGTGGCGGTCGAGCGCGGGCTGCACCTGGGCATCTTCGACCCGGCGCTCGGCGGCGACCCGATCCTCTTCCAGCATCTCTTCTGGTTCTACTCGCATCCGGCCGTCTACATCATGATCCTTCCGGCGATGGGCGTCGTCAGCGAGCTGGTGCAGACCTTCTCGCGCAAGAACGTCTTCGGCTACACGTTCGTGGCATTCTCGAGCCTGGCGATTGCGATCATCGGGTTCCTCGTCTGGGGACACCACCTGTTTATCTCGGGCCAGTCCACCTACGCGGGCCTGGTCTTCTCGATCATCAGCTTCTTCGTCGCGATTCCCTCGGCCGTGAAGATCTTCAACTGGACGGCCACGATGTACAAAGGGTCGATCTCGTGGGACGCGCCGATGCTCTATGCCATCGGCTTCATCGGCCTGTTCACGATCGGCGGCTTGACAGGACTGTTCCTGGCCACGCTCGGCCTGGACGTGCACCTGCACGACACGTATTTCGTCATCGCCCACTTCCACTACGTGATGGTCGGCGGCGCGATCTTCGGCTACATGGGCGGCTTGCACTACTGGTGGCCCAAGATCACCGGCCGCATGTATCCGGAAGGATGGGCGCGGTTCGCGGCGCTCAACATCTTCGTCGGATTCAACCTGACGTTCTTCCCGCAGTTCATCGTCGGCTATCTGGGGATGCCGCGGCGCTACGCGATGTATGCGCCAGAATTCCAGGTGTACAACGTGCTCTCGACGGCCGGCGCCACGATCCTCGGCATCGGCTACATGATTCCCCTGGTCTACTTCATCTGGTCGCTGAAGTACGCCCCGCTCGCGGGGCCGAACCCGTGGGGCGCGCGCGGCCTCGAATGGGAGATTCCGTCGCCGCCGCCGACCGAAAACTTCGCCGTGACGCCGATCGTCACGGAAAGAACGCATCAGTACGCGCCGAGCCGGGAGGTCGGGATTGCCTGAAGGTCATCTGGATCCGCACGCGGGGCCGCCGCCGATTCCCAAACCGACGGCAATCCACCCGCCCCCGGCCGGCGGCCACGCGGCGCACCACCCATTCCTGCAGCACCACTTCGACGACATGGGGCAGCAGGCGGAAGCGGCGACGCTCGGGATGTGGGTGTTCCTGGTCACGGAGATCATGTTCTTCGGCGGCCTGTTCATGGCCTATATCGTGTACCGCCATCAATCGCCCGCCGGCTTTCAGGAAGCCAGCCACGAGCTGAACCTGTATCTCGGCGCGATCAACACCGCGGTCCTGATCTGCAGCTCTCTGACGATGGCGCTCGCCGTGCGCACGGCACAGACAAACGGGAAACGCGGCACGCAGGTGACGTTCCTGTTGATCACAATGCTCTTCGGACTCGCGTTCCTCGGCATCAAGGCATACGAGTACTGGGAAAAATTTCAGGTCGGCCACGTTCCGGGCCCGTATTTTCACTGGGACGGCCTCTATCCCAAGCCGGCCGAGCAGTTCTATTCGCTGTATTTCGCGATGACCGGCCTGCACGCGCTCCACATGGTGATCGGTCTTGGCATCATGACCGTCATGACGGTGATGGCGTGGCGGCGCACGTTCGATGCGGAGTACTACACACCGCTCGAGATAGCCGGGCTCTACTGGCACTTCGTCGATATCGTCTGGATTTTTCTGTTTCCGCTGCTGTATTTGATTGGCGGACACTATCAGTAGGTTGGAGGTTGGAGGCTGGAGGCTGGAGGCTGGAGGTTGGATTTCTTGGGAATAGGGAGTTTGTAGATGTCCGGTCATGTCGCCCCCAAGGGCTTGTACTACGCGGTATTTGGCACACTCATCTTCGCCACGTTTCTCACGGTTGTCGTGGCCGAGATCGATCTGGGCGTGTTCAATAACATCGCGATGCTGGCAATCGCCTGCGCGAAGGCGTCGCTCGTCGTCCTCTTCTTCATGCACGTCCGCTGGGGCACGCGGCTGACGTGGGTCGTCGCCGCAGCCGGCATCTTCTGGCTGATGATCATGTTCAGCCTGACGCTCACCGATTACCTGAGCCGTGGATGGGTTGAAGGCACGTGGCGGTAAAGGTAAGACCGCGTCCTGAAGACTGAAGGCCGCCTGTGGCGGCCCTTTTCACATACGCCATTCGCCGGCGGAACGTCGCCACTCGCCGACTCTCGTGAGCTCACCTGTCCGACCCCTCGTATTGTTTATACTGTGTGCTTCGTTTTAGAGCCGCGCACCGCGTCATTTGCCATCTGAATGACTGACCTTTCAAGAGATCTGTCGGCGCTCAGGATTCCCCAGCAGGATCGGGGCGGGGGGAATCGAAAGTCCCTGGCGGTCACGCTGGCGGTCCTGGCCGTTCTCCTTCTCGGCGGCGGTGCGGTCTGGTTCTGGTCCGCGCGGCTCGAGGCGGCGACCGTCAAGGTGGCGCCGGTGGTCGCCAGGGGCGACGCCGCTCACGGTGCCGATGCGGTGTTGAACGCGTCGGGCTACGTGACAGCACGGCGCGAGGCGACGGTGTCGGCCAAGGTGACCGGCAAGCTTGTCGACGTGCTGATCGACGAGGGTTACGCGGTGAAACAGGGACAGGTGCTCGCCCGGCTCGACGACACGCAGGCCAGAGCCTCGGTGGCGTACGCGCAGGCACAGCTCGCCGCCGCACAGAAGAGCGAGGGCGAGGACGAAGCGCGGCTGCGCGACGCCGAACTGACCCTGAAGCGCGATCAGGAACTGGTGAAGGAACGGGTCGTCGGGCAGGCCGAGCTCGACAGCGCGCAGGCGGACGCCGATGCGCTGACGGCACGCATCGCGTACGCGCAGCAGCAGATCGCCGTCGCCCAGACGGAGGTGAAGCTGCAGCAAACGACCCTCGACGACATGACGATCCGCGCGCCGTTCAACGGCGTCGCTATCTCGAAGGACGCGCAGCCTGGAGAGATGGTGTCGCCGATGTCGGCCGGCGGCGGCTTCACGCGAACGGGGATCTGCACGATTGTCGACATGTCGTCGCTCGAGATCGAAGTGGACGTGAACGAAACCTACATCAACCGCGTGGAGCCGGGACAGCGTGTCGAGGCGATCCTGGACGCGTATCCCGATTGGACCATTCCGGCGCACGTCATCACGACCATTCCGACCGCCGATCGCCAGAAAGCGACCGTGAAGGTGCGGATTGCATTCGACCATCTGGATCGCCGCATTCTTCCCGACATGGGCGTGAAGGTGACGTTCCTGCGCGACGCGCCGCAGGCTGGCCAGACCGTGCGCACCGCACCGCGCATGCTCGTGCCGAAGGCGGCTCTTCGCACGGACAACGGAACGACGATCGTATTCGTGGCGCACGAGGGCAGAGCCGAGCGCCGCGCGATCAGCGTCGGCATGGAGAACGGTGATCAGGTAGAAGTGACCGCGGGCCTTGCCGCCGGCGAGCAGGTGATCGTCGACGGCCCCGCGACGCTGAAGGACGGCGACAAGGTCAAGGTTCAGTGACGGATTCCGAGGACTCACGCGAAAGGTCAGCGATGGCGAACACTCTTGTAACCGTGCGCGATCTCCACAAGGTGTACTACCGCGGCGGTGAGCGGATTGATGTCCTGCAGGGCGTCAATCTCGAGATTCCGGAGGGCGACTTTCTCGCGCTCATGGGTCCGTCGGGCTCCGGCAAAACAACGCTGCTCAATCTGCTCGGCGGACTCGATACGCCGAGCGAGGGCTCGATCACGGTCGCGGGCGACCGCATCGATCGCATGTCTGGCAGCAGCCTTTCGGCGTGGCGCGCCAGGCACATCGGATTCGTGTTTCAGCTGTACAACCTGCTGCCGGTGCTGACCGCCGCCAGGAACGTCGAGCTGCCGCTGCTGCTCACGAAGCTCTCGAAGGCCGACCGCCGCAGGCGAGTGCAGCTTGCGATGTCGGTCGTCGGACTGGCAGATCGCATGAACCATTACCCGCGCCAGCTCTCGGGCGGGCAGGAGCAACGCGTCGGCATCGCGCGCGCGATCGTGACGGACCCGACGCTGCTGCTGTGCGACGAGCCGACCGGCGATCTCGATCGCCGTTCGGGCGACGAGATTCTCGATCTGCTGCAGGCGCTCAACCGCGAGCACGGCAAGACC
>JBOGIZ010000695.1:0-4758 GCA_050747805.1 Vicinamibacterales bacterium
GATCCGGATCGCGCCGGGCTCATCGCCGATCGCGTGTTCGGCGTTCAGCAGCAGGTTGAAGACGACCTGCTGAATCTCCTCGCGGTTCACGAACACCATCAATGGCTCGGTATTCAGGTACAGCTCCAACGCGATGTTCACCTGACGCAAATGGTGCTCTCGAACGGCGGCCGTGGCGCGGATGATCTGATTGAGATCGGCCGGCGCGCGGTCGGGTGCGCCATGACGGACAAACGCCAGCAGGTTGCGGACGATCTGCCCGGCACGCGCCGCTTCGTGGCGCACCAGTTCGAGGTCCCGCCGATCGCTGCCCGTCCGATCGTCCATCAGCAGCTCCACCGAGCCGATGATCGTCTGCAGTGGATTGTTAATCTCGTGCGCGACGCCGGCGATCAGCTCGCCCACCGCCGACATGCGCTCGTTCGTGACGAGCTGATCGCGGAGCTGCAGCTCCTCGGTGATATCGCGCCCGACGCCCACGAAGTGCGTGACGCGCCCCTCGTCGTTCTTGAGCGCCACGACGGTGTTCGCGGCGGGGAACGTGGTGCCGTCCATCCGCCGGTGCACGAGCGTGCCGCGCCAGACGCCGCTTTTCCGGACCTCCGCGCCGATGCTGTCGATCGTGTCTTCGAATCCCCGTTCGACGATGTCGTACAGCGTTTTGGAGGTCAGCGCGTCGCGGCTGTAGCCCAGCTCCGTGACAGCCGCGGCGTTAGCCTGTTCGATCGCGCCGTCCGCGCGCGTAATCAGGATGATCTCTTCGGTCTGCTCGGTCGCGGCCGCCAGCAGGCGGACCCGGGCGTCCGCACGCTTCAGTTCAGTGCCCTGCATCGAGAGCCGCAGCACGAGCAGCCCAAGACCCGCGATCATCGTCAACGTCGTCAGGAGAACGCGGACCGAATCGCCCGGCTCGCCCATCGGGACCGCGTCCGTCAGGACGTAGCCGATCGCCGGAATGAGCAGGACCGGGATCGCAAGCACCTGCGAGAGCGGCACGTTCGTGATCGCGGGCTCGACGGATTCCGAAGCGGGCGGCGTCGAAGGCGCTTCGGCCGCGGCCCACGCGTAGCAGAGAAACGGCACAATCCACGCAAGACCGAAAATCGGAACCAGGTGCACCGCCGGGATGTCGACGGCTGTCGTCGCGGCCATGCGGAACCCGAGCGCGGCGACGGCGCCGGCCAGGAGCCGGATATATGTGGTGCGCCATGTGGTCGCCCATGCAGCGGCCGTGAGCCCGGCCAGCGCCACGATCAGAAGCAGACGCTGGATCTGCACAATCGCGAACATCGCCGTGTCGGCCTGCGAGGCTGCGGATCCCGAGATCTCCACCGGCACGAGAACGAAATACGCGTAGATAAAGCCGGCGAGCGTCGTATAGCTCACCAGCGCAACGGCCGTTGCGCCCGACTCCCGGTCGCGGCGGCCGCGATGCGGCAGCGTCAGAATGGCGACGAGCGGTCCGATCCCGGCCGACAGCGTAAACAGCGTGTGCCACGCCTGCCAGTCGCTGCGATGGAAGACGAGCGTGCTGATCGCCCATGCGACCTGACCCGTCGTCCACAGGATCATGCCGAACAGGAATGAGTCCCAGAAAAGACGCTGGGCTCCGGCCGATCGGCGCCGCCGGCGGAAGATCTCGACGATCGCCGCGATGGCGGGAGGCACCAGCGCGGCGTTGACGTAGATTTCGCCCGCGGTCGCGTGCGTGCGCAGGATCAGCGCTCCCACGAGGTACACGACGATGTACGCCGGGCCGAGAATCAGGTATGACAAGGGCTAAATTGTGGGAGCGAGAAAGTTTAACACGAATGGAGGTTGGAGGCTGGAGGTTAGAGGTTGGAGGCTGGAGGTTGGGGGACTGGCGACTGGCGACTGGCGACTGACGGTTAGACCTCCTCGGTGTCGATCTGCGCACGCTGAAGCTTGCCGCTGAAATCGATGTAAATCGACTTCCACTCCGAGAAGACGTCCAGGGCGGCAACCCCCGCTTCGCGGTGGCCGTTTCCCGTGTTCTTCGTCCCGCCGAACGGCAGGTGCACTTCCGCGCCGATGGTCGGCGCGTTGACGTAGAAGATGCCGGTGTAGAGATCGCGCATCGCCTGGAAGGCGCGGTTGATGTCCTGCGTATAGATCGACGCTGACAGCCCGTACTCGACGCCGTTGCCGATTTCAATGGCCTCCTCGAGCGACGCGCAGGGAATCACCGACACAACAGGTCCGAAAATCTCCTCGCGCGCGATGCGCATCCCCGCCGAGACGTCGGCGAACACGGTCGGCTGGTGGAAGTAGCCGCGCGCGCAGGCGCCGCGGTCGAGCCGCTCGCCGCCCGTGAGCAGCCGCGCGCCCTCATTCCGGCCGATCGTCACGTAGCTTTGGACCTTCGCGAGCTGCGTGTCGCTGTTCAATGGCCCCATCTCGGTCCGCTCGTCGAGCCCGTCGCCGACGACCAGCGTCTTCGCGCGCGCGACGAACTCGTCGAGGAACCGCTTGTAGATCTTCTCGTGGACGACGACGCGGCTTGCCGCCGTGCAGCGCTGCCCGGTCGTGCCGAAGCCGCCCCACAGACATCCGTCCACCGCCAGTTCCAGATTCGCATCGTCCATGATCATGACGACGTTCTTGCCGCCCATCTCGAGGTGAACCTTCTTGAAGGTCGGCGCCGCCGCCTGGTTGACCATGCGGCCGACGTGCGTGGAGCCGGTAAAGGAGACGACGCGCACGCGCTCGTCGGTCGTCATGGCCGTGCCCACCTCGGGACCGCCCGTGATGAGATTCACCACGCCAGGAGGGACGCCGGCTTCCGTGAGCACGTTGACGAAATTGAGCGCTGAGAGCGGCGTCTGCGATGCAGGCTTGAAGACGACGGTGTTCCCGCACACGAGCGCCGGGATGATCTTCCACGACGGGATCGCCATCGGAAAATTCCAGGGTGTGATGATCGCGCAGACGCCGAGCGGCTGGCGGATCGACATCGCGAACTTGTTCCGCAGTTCGGAGGGCACGGTCTGACCGAACATGCGCCGGCCCTCGCCGGCCATGTAGAAAGTCATGTCGATCGCTTCCTGCACGTCGCCGCGCGTTTCATTGAGCACCTTGCCCATTTCGCGCGTCATGTCGCGGGCGAACGGCTCCTTGCGCTCGACGAAGAGCTGGGCGGCGCGAAACAAGATCTCGCCGCGACGCGGCGCGGGCACGAGCCGCCAGCGCTCGTACGCGCGCGCCGCCGCTTCGATCGCCGCCTGCGCGTCGCCGACCGTCGATTCCTGGAACAGCCCGATGAGGTCGTCGGTGTTCGCGGGATTGCGGTTTTCGAAGGTCCTCCCCGATTGAGAGGCCACCCATTGGCCGTCGACGAAGTTCTTATACGTGGTCACAGACGTGACAGTAGCCATCGCATTTCATTTTAGTCCGCGCCCTGCCCTCCGCGCGCCTCCTGGCCTCCGCCCCCGCACCCCCCACCCCGCACTCCGCACCCCGCGCCCCGCACCCCGCGCCCCGCGCTTGGCGACATCGTCATCGCCAGGGGCGTCGCCCGTCGGCAGGCGCGCGGCTACGGACATCCGTACGCGACAGAACTCAAGATTCTGGCGCTCCACGGACTGCTGCATCTGCTCGGCTACGATCACGAGCGGCACGGCGATCGCGCGCGCATGCGTAGGATCGAAGCGCGCCTGCGGCGCTGCGGCGGTCTGCGCGAGGGCCTGATCGAGCGCGCCGAAGGCGACTGAGATGATTCCGCTGACCCTCTTCCTGCTTGGCGCCGCCGCGGTATACGTGGGCACGATCGAGACCGCGTTCAGCGCGCTGATGAAGCTCTCGCTGCGGTTCATGGCGGAGCGTGGGCGCGGTGGGCACCTGCCGTTTTATCTCGACGATCCGATTCAGCTCTTCGTGCCGGCCCGGCTGCTGCTCGGGATCATCTTTTCCTTTGCCGCCGTCCTGCTGGCCATCGTCACAGGACGGTCGGGCGTGACGTTCGAGTCGATCGGCGTGCTGCTGGTGTGCGTGGCCGTCTACATTTTGGTTTGCGAACATCTCTTGCCCGCCATCATTGTGCGGCGCAACCCTGAAGCCGTGCTGGCCGTGCTGCTTCCACCCTTCAGCGTCATTACACGGCTGATGTCTCCGATTTCGGATGGCCTCGTCCGCCTGCTGACGGCCGCGCGTCCGGAGCCGGCCGATGCCGCGGTCGAGCCGAGCGACGAACAGCAGGGGGACGCCGCGCACGCGTATCTCGAAGCGGGCGAAGAGCAGGGGTTGATCGAACGCGACGAGCGCCGTTTGCTGCAATCGATTGTCGACTTCGGCGATACGCTGGTGCGGGAAGTCATGACGCCTCGTCCGGACATCATTGCCATGCGCGCCGACGCGACGGTTGACGACTTGCGGGCGGTGTTCCGGGAGCAGGAATATTCGCGCTTCCCCGTCTACCGCGACAATCTCGACAACATCGTCGGGATCATCAGGGTGAAGGACCTGCTGCATCTGGCGGCAGACGATCCGCGCCAGCCGATCACGCCGCTGGTGCGTCCGGCGGCGTTCGTGCCCGAAACCAAGCGCGTCCCCGAGCTGCTCAAGGAATTCCAGCGGCGGCAGCTGCAGATCGCGATCGTCGTGGACGAGTACGGCGGAACTGCCGGCCTTGTCACGATCGAGGACCTGCTCGAAGAGATCGTCGGCGAGATTCGCGACGAGCACGACGAAGACGAACAGGAGCCGATCCGAATCGTCGGCGAGAACGAAGCCGTTGCAGAC
>JBOGIZ010000696.1:0-1623 GCA_050747805.1 Vicinamibacterales bacterium
GAGCGCCAGCGGCAGCGCGGCGGGCAGCGCAGCGACGGTTCCAAGGAATTGACGTCGGTGCATCGCGGAATCTTATCCGACCTTGAGGGTCATCCACGTCGATGCCGTCGGCGAGACGGCCGGCCGGACGACCCGGGACTCGTTTCGGCTGCACGGGTTGAAGGGCCTGATGCACACACTCACGAAGAACTACAACGGCCACACCCTCGAAATTAGCGGCACGTTGAACGACCCAGCCAACTCACAAGGGAGCGGACAGGGGACCGAGCTCGGCAAGAACACGCGCGTCTATGCCGGCCCGCGCGAGATTTCCGATGTTCCGTCAGTCATCGAACCGTCCATAGAGGTGTCATCGTTCCGCGACGTGGCCGGCACCTGCACTTCGACCGGCGGCGATCTTCTGCCGAACTGACCCGATGGTATTCCCGCTCGTCGCGTCTCGCTAACCGGGCGCCGCGCGCGCATCTGGTCCTCGTTCAGCACGGAGGTCGACCCGCCGCGGCGAGTGTATTCTTCTCCGATGCCCGCGCGCGCCCTGCCTGGAACCGACGTGGTCGTGCTCGGCGCTGGTCTTGCGGGACTGGCGGCGGCGAGGGCGCTGGAGCGGCGTGGCGCCTCCGTCACCGTGGTCGAAGCACGCGATCGCGTCGGCGGACGCGTGGTCACCGTGCGCGGCGCGTTCGCCGATCGGCAGCACGCCGAGGGGGGCGCCGATCTCATCGAACACGGGCAGGAGCACGTCCGGGCGCTCGCGCGCGAGCTCGGCCTGAAAACCGTTCGCATCCTGCGCACCGGCTTTGCGTTCTACGGTCCTGACGCGCGCGGCCGCCGCAGCGTCAATACCGGAGGACGCGCCTTTGAAACCGTGTCGAAGTGGACGCGTCCGCTCGTCCGCGACTTCCGGCTCGCCGGCGAGCGGTGGGACAGCGCCGTCGGCATGGCGCTGGCCCGCCGCTCAGTCGCGCAGTGGCTCGAGGACATCGACGCGCCCGAACAGCTGCGGTCGCGCATGCGAGGCTTCCGGGGATTCTTTCTCGCCGACCCTGAAGATCTGTCACTGCTTCCCCTCGTCGAGCAGTTTGCCGACTGGGAAGCGCCAGGCCGCGACGCCATGTACCGGATCGACGGTGGCAACGACCGCCTCGCAACCGTCGCCGCCAAGCGGCTGCGCGGACGTGTGCTGCTGCGGACGATCGCACGCCGCGTGGCGCAGCGCGCGCAGGGCGTACGCGTGACGGTCGAGGACGCAGGCGGCGCACGCCGCGAAATCGCGGGCGCGTTCGTGGTCTGCGCGCTGCCGGCGTCGACGATGCGCGATGTCGAGTTCGATCCGCTGCTGCCGCAAGCGCAGCACGACGCGTTCGCGTATTTGCGCTACGGCTGCGCGACGCGGCTGCTGCTGCAATTCGATCGGCGCTTCTGGCGCGGTCTCGCCCATCCGCGCGCGTACGGAACGGATCTGCCGGTCGGTGCGTTCTGGGATGGGAACGAACAGCAGCGCGGGCCGCGGGGCATTTTGAGTTTTCTCGCCGGCGGCGGCGCGTCGCGGGCCCTGCAGGAGCTGCGCGCGGCCGGCGGCGACGCCGCGGTTGTCCGGCAGATCGCATGGGTTGGCGCGCCGGC
>JBOGIZ010000697.1:0-4108 GCA_050747805.1 Vicinamibacterales bacterium
ATCCAGGCCCAGATCGTCAATCTGCTGATGGACCTGCAGCAGCGTCTCGGGCTCACGTATCTGTTCATCGCGCACGATCTCCGGCTCGTGGAACACATCTGCCCGCGCGTCGCCGTCATGCATTTGGGAAGAATCGTGGAAATGGGCGACACGGCGAGTCTGTTCGCGTCGCCGCAGCACCCGTACACCAGGGCCCTGTTGTCGGCGATCCCTGTGGCCGATCCCGACGCGCCGCGGCGCCGGATCGAACTCGACCCCGCATCGTTTCGCCCGGACGCGCCGCTGCGCGAGGTCGCGGCCGGGCATCTGGCCGCGATCTGACCAGCGGCACTCGTCGATTGTGCATCGGCTGACCGCGGGAGTACTCGATTTCAGCGTACGTTGGACCCCGGGTTAATGAATGTCAGAGCAAAACGCGCTGGCACGATCCCAGCAACGCGACGATGCTAGGATGGTGCAGCGATGAGCGATGCAGTCGATCGGACGGCGATGGTCTCGGACGTGACGGCGGCGTCATCCGACCTTCGTGCGGAGATGGGGTCGATGAAATCCGACCTTCGTGCGGAGATGGCGGCGATGAGATCCGAGTTACGAGCGGACATCAAACGGGAAGGCCGCACGACGCGCCGGCATTTCAACGTCATGGTCGAAAAGGTCGAAGCTGCAGTCAAAATCGTCGCCGAAGTCAACGCCCACCACGGGACCGTACTCGATGACCATGAAGCTCGGCTGAAGTCGATCGAGAAGCGGGTCTAGCCGGTCGCCGACCCATCGACGCTCACGGCGTTCGCTCACGCCGAGGCGACAATTCTCAGTTGAGTCCAGGCCCACACGCGCAAGGGTCCCCTGGCATCCATCCTGCTCCGTCAGCCAGGATCCGCCGATAATCCGACAAACCTGCCGACAGAAATGTTCGCCGAGTTCCGTTTCGCCGCACGATCGTTGGCGCGCTGGCGGGGAGGCGCCCTCGCCGCGGGACTGACGCTCGCGATCGGCGTTGGCCTGACGGTCGCCTTGTCCGCGCTCGTCCGGGTCCTGCTGCCCGACCTGCCGGGCGTGCCCGATCTGGGACAGCTTGGCCGCGTGTACGCGTCGAGCCAGACCCTCGGCGTCGAGCGCTCGCCGGTGACGCTCCATGAGTTCGACGCCACCGTGTCGAAGGCGACGTCGTTTTCTGGAATCGGGGCCTACGCCGACGAAGATGCGACGATCGGCGCCGGGTCCGACGTGCGCTCGGTGGTGGCCGGCTACGCATCGCCGGGGTTCTTTACAGCGATGGGCGTCGCGCCGGAAGCCGGCCGCGTCTTCTCCGGCTCCGATCTTCAGCAGCCGGTGGTCATCCTCGGCGACGCCCTCTGGCGCAGGGAGTTTCCCGACGGCCGTCTTACGAATGCGACGGTGACGATTGACGGCGTTCAGCGCGCGGTCATCGGCGTGATGCCGCCGGCATTTCACTACGGCTTCGTCGGAATCAGCGCAGACCTCTGGGTTCCGCTCGGACACGCTGCGCGCGATACGCCCGCGATCGTCGCCGTGTACGCGCGGCTTCGAGACGGTGTGGCGTGGCCAGCAGCCGACGCCGAGTTGGGAAGGCTATCGCATGGGGCCGCCCCGTGGATCTGGCGCGCCATTCCGGTCCAGGACGACACACGCTATCGCTCCGTAAGCGCGTACGCGTTCACGCTGGGTCCCGCGCTGCTGGTGCTGCTCATCGCGTGCGTGAACGTGGCCTGCATGCTGATGGCGCGCGGATTCGCGCGGGACCAGGAGCTGAGCGTGCGGCTCGCACTCGGCGCGACACGCGCGCGCATCGTGCGGCTGCTGCTGGTTGAGCATCTCGTCCTCGCACTGATCGGCGGTGCGATAGGCGGAGGCCTCGCCGTCGTCATCCTGCGGGCGCTCCGGCACGGATTTTCCGGCGTGCAGCCCGATCTCGCGGCTCAGCTCGGCGTCGACGCGGGACTCCTTCCGGTCGCGCTCGCCGCGAGCGGTCTGGCGTGCCTGCTGTTTGGGGTCGTGCCCGCGCTGCGGCTCTCCAGGCGAAACGTTGCGGCATCGTTGAATGGCGTGCCGCCGGCGCACCGGATCGAAATCGCGGGCTACGGCGGCCGCGACGTCATCGTCTTCGCGGAGATCGCGTCGGCCGTGGGCCTCATCGTCTGGGTCGCCCTGCTGTCTACACTGTTCGCACAGGTCCAGCGCATCACCTTCGGCTTCGCCGCGGATCGCGTCGTCGCCATGCGCGTGCCTGCGCAGGATGCGCGCGGCGTCGCCGCGCGCGTTGCCGCGATTCCTGGCGTAGCGGTGACATCCGTCTCCTCAGGCATGCTCGGCGGGTCGCCGGTCATCGTCGAAGCGGCCGGCGGCCGATCCACGGTGCTGTCGCGCGTGCCGGCCGGCGAACATCTGCTCGAAACGCTCGGTCTTCCGCTCCTCCGCGGCCGCTGGTTCGACCGGGCGGAGCTGGACGGCCGCAGTCCGGTGGTTGTCCTCAGCGAGAGCGGCGCCCGCCAATTGGCGGATGGCGCTGATGCGTTGGGTATGCGCATCCGGATTTCAGGCGGTCGGACCGCGGTCGTGATCGGCATCTGCCGCGACGCGATCGATTACGGGGCGCTGTCGAAGGCGGGCACGTTCGCGCCTGCCGATCTCTATGTTCCCGAGGCCGTGTCCGACGCAGACGCCGTCGTGCTGGCGCGGACGTTGTCCGATCCGCATTCGACGTTGCGCGCGATCGCCGCGGCGGCGCCGCTGCCGCCTGGCGCCAAAGTCGCGAGGCCGACGGTGTTGAGCGAAGAACTCGGGGAACAGCGCTTAGGCAGCAGTGAGGGGATCGTGGTGGTGAGGATTTTGGGAGCCTTCGCGATCCTGACGCTGTTGCTCGCCGCGAGCGGCATCTCCGCTGTCATCGCTCAGTCAGTCGCGCAGCGGACGCGCGAGTTCGGCATCCGTCTGGCCATCGGCGCTTCGCCGCGCGGCGTACTCGGAATGGTGCTGATCCGCGAAGGAAAGTTGATCGGCACCGGCATCGTCGTCGGGCTCGTCTTTACGATGGCGCTGACAAACGCGCTGTTCGCGGCGCTCGTTCGGCTGGGCACGATTCTGCCGTGGATGTGGATCGGGGCACTGGCGCTCTCAGCCGCGGTGGCAACCATCGCCGTGGCGCTCGCGACGTATCGCATCGTCAGGCTCGAACCCTCGGCGGTGCTGCGCCGAAGCTGACGCCTGGCGGCGCGAGTCAACTGCCAACTCAACAGCTCCCAACTTCGCAAGGCGTCCCGGCTTGAGGCGTCTTGTGGAGCTGGGAGTTTGGCCGTTGGGAATTGACAGCGTCAGTTCCTAAGCCGCCTGACTGACGTCGCGCTCGACTTGTCCATCGCGGATTGAAATGACGCGGCTGGCGTGCGCGGCGATTTCGGCCTCGTGCGTGACGAGGATGATCGTGTTCCCGGATTCGTGCAGCCGCTTGAACACCGCCATGATCTCTTCACCGGTCTTTGAATCCAGGTTGCCGGTTGGTTCGTCGGCGAGGAGGATCGAGGGGTTGTTCACGAGCGCGCGCGCAATCGCGACGCGCTGCCTCTGGCCGCCCGAGAGCTCGTTGGGCCGGTGCGTCGCGCGGCCGGTGAGCTCGACTTTCGCGAGCGCCTGCGTCGCACGCTCGGCGCGGTCCTTCGATGCCACGCCGGCATAGACCAGCGGCAGCTCCACATTGTGCAGGGCCGTCGCCCGCGGCAGCAGATTGAAGGTCTGGAACACGAAGCCGATCTCTTCGTTGCGGATGCGCGCCAGCTCGTCGTCGTTCATCGACCCGACTTCCTTGCCGTTGAGCGTGTAGCTGCCTTTCGTCGGTGTATCGAGGCAGCCGATCAGGTTCATGAGCGTGGACTTGCCAGAGCCCGACGGGCCCATGATGGCGACGTATTCGCCGCGCTCGATGTTGATCGACACGCCGCGCAGCGCGTGGATCTCCTCCGAGCCCATGACATAGGTTTTCCAGAGATCGTCGGTCGTGATCAGGCCCATTTCGAATCCACTGTATGACGCGCACGGCGCGAGTAAAGTTCCCTTGGCGAGCGCAGGCTTTCAGCGTCTGAATCGGCAACTG
>JBOGIZ010000698.1:0-6678 GCA_050747805.1 Vicinamibacterales bacterium
GTGTAGTCCTGAGCGCCGCTGTGGCGCGGGCTCATCCCCTCCAGGTTTCACCGGCGCCCGCAACAGCTCGCGCGTCGCTTCATTCGTCGGCCGGTCCAGCACTGTGCTCGCCGGCCCCTGCTCGACCACGATTCCATTCGCCAGTATCGCGACGCGATCGGCGTACGCGTGGGCGAACTCGACATCATGTGTGGCGATGAGGAGCCCGCGCCCCTGGCTCGCCAAGCCGCGGAGCGTTTCTCCCAGTGCCCCGCGTCGCGCAGGATCGAGCGCCGATGTGGGCTCGTCCATCAGCAGCATCTTCGGGTCGGAAACGAGTGCACGCGCGATTGCGACCCGCTGTGCTTCACCGCCCGAGACCTGTCGCGGATACGCCTCCGCGCAGGCTGCCACGCCCAGTGAAATCAGCAGGTTATGTGCCACTTCACGGGCTCGCTCGGGCGGCCACCGATAGACGTAAGTCGGAGCCAGGGCCACGTTCTGCAGCACGGTGAGGTGTTCAAACAACGATTGTCCCTGGAATACCACTCCCACGCTTCGACGCAACGCCTGCAGCCGGGACTCGGGAGGTACCGGCCCGGGTTCGAGTACGGTCCCGTTCACCATGATGCTGCCGGCGGTGAACGGATCGAGCGCCGCAATCGCGCGCAACACGCTCGACTTCCCCGCGCCCGAGACTCCCATCAGGCCGACGATTTCCCCCGGCTCCACCGTGAACTCCACGCCGCCTAACACGGCGCGGCTGCCCCGGATCAACTCGAGTCCCCGGACTACCAGGCCGGGGTTCATCCGGTGCTCCACCGCCGCTCCAGCCGACGGGCGAGCCGGGCGAGTGGCAGCGACATCACCAGGTATACCGCGCTGCAGAGAATTCCCGGTATTACCCAGCTGCCGACATTGGTGGCGTAGATCGCGGTCTGCTTGGTCAGCTCCACGACGGTGATGACGGAGACGAGGGAGGAGTCCTTGAGCAGCGCGACGAAATCGTTGGTCATCGGCGCGAGCGCGAGGCGGAAGGCCTGCGGACCGCGCACGAGCGTGAGGATCTGCCGCTCCGAGAACCCGAGCGTCCGGGCCGCCTCGATCTGGCCGACCGAGACCGCTTCGAGCGCGCTGCGATAGATCTCGCTTTCGTACGCCGCGTAATTGAGCGCGAGGCCGGCCAGCGCGGCGACGAACGCCGGGAGCCGGATCGCCGCGGCCATCCCATAATAAATGACGAACAGCTGCAGCAGGATCGGCGTCCCGCGCATCAGCTCGACGTATCCGCCCAGCGCGAGCCTGACGACGCGATTGCCGTAGACGCGACCGCTGGCGATCATGATCCCGATGGCGATCGCGGCGGCCATCGACAGGCAAGAGAGCACGATCGTCACGCCGGCGGCCTCGAGCAGCGTCGGCAAGTACTTGCGCGTCGCGTCCCAGACGTTCACGCGCCCGGCCGCGATCGCATCGTCCATGCCGATCACCGGCGGGATCGGAACGCCCGCGAGCAGCTTGGCGTAGAGCGGCGGCTGGTCGTCGTTCCACACGCCCCACCGGCGCAGGATCGCTTCGAGCGTGCCGTCGCGCATCGACGTACGGAGCGCCTCGTTGAGCGCATCGCGCAGCGGCGCGTTCCGCGGCGCCAGTACGCCGACGTAGTGGCCAATGGCGACGCTTTGCGGTTGGATGGTAAGTCCCGGCCGCGTTTTGACGCGCCGGTTCGCAATCACGTTGTCGAGCAGCACGGCGTCCACGCGCCGAAGCTCCAAATCGTCGTACGGATGCACATCGTCGTCGTACGAGACTGGCGTGAAGCCGTAGCGCGCGCCGGCCCGCAGGAGCATGTCGTAGGCGAGCGCGCCGCCAAGGGTGCCGACGCGGCGGCCGGCGAGATCCGCCAGCGTGCGGAATCTGTCGGCATCAACGCTGCGAACCGTCAGCACTTCCCGGAATTCGTAGTACGGGATCGTCGTGGCCATCGCGGCGCGCCGCGCGGGCGTGTCTTCGAGGCCGTTCAGACCAAGGTCCGCGTCGCCGCGCGCGACCGACTGGTCGATGGACTCGAACGCGACCAGGACGAATGTCGGCGTCCGGGCGACGGCGCGCGCGAGCACGCCGGCCAGATCGACCTCGAAGCCTTC
Organism: Vicinamibacterales bacterium; assembly: GCA_050747805.1. Lineage (GTDB taxonomy): Bacteria > Acidobacteriota > Vicinamibacteria > Vicinamibacterales > 2-12-FULL-66-21 > JAICSD01. The sequence goes on from JBOGIZ010000698.1 coordinate 2,127, forward strand.
GACTTGCGATGGGTCGGAGGGTTTTGCCTGCACGTACGGGGCGCCGCCCTGCGGGTCGGCAGCCCAGCGAAGTTCGGCGGCGGCGCGCTGGGGCCGCGCGGAGGCCGATGCCGCACACGCGACCGCGCACACGCCAACCGCCACCGCGCAGAAACGCATGCGCAAACTATAACGCCCGCGCGGATCGTGCTACCCTTGTCACGTCAGGTTGGACCGAATTGCCCGCCGCTTTCCGTTTCAAGCTTCGAGCCTTCCGCCCAGCACTTTCCGTCAACCGGATCCCTTGAGCGATCCGGTGATCTCAGGCTCGGGCGCTGACGGTCCGATCCCGCAGGAGCAGCAGAGAGATGGGTCGGAAACTGTACGTCGGTAACCTTCCGTTTACGACGGGCGAACAGGAGCTGCAGGAACTGTTCGCGCAGGCCGGCACGGTGGACTCCGTGAAGGTGATGCGCGACATGGCCACCGGCCGCGCGCGCGGCTTCGCCTTCGTCGAGATGGCCTCCGACGGCGACGCGCAGCAGGCGATCGACAAATTCCACAACTACTCGTTCGCCGGCCGCAACCTCACGGTAAACGAGGCGCGGCCCCGACCCGAGCGCACTGGCGGCGGCGGATTTGGTGGGGGCGGCGGCTACGGCCGCGGCGGCGGCGGCGGGAAGGGTGGCGGCGGCGGCCGCCGCGAGCCGCGCTGGTAATCGGCCCGGCCACCAGGAACGTTCGTTGCGATAGACCTGAACAGGCGGCGTCTCCCGGGAGGCGCCGCCTGTTTTAGGGAACGGACGTGCTCAAAGTAGACCTTCATCTCCACACCGGCGAAGATCCAGTCGACATCCTTTCATACGATGCGGCGGCGCTCGTGGATCGGGCGGCGGCGCTCGGCTTTCAGGCACTGGCCATCACGCTCCACGAACGGCAGCTTGTCGATCCGGTCCTGACGGGCCGCGCGCGCGACCGCGGGATCGGGCTGCTGCCCGGCATCGAGCGCACGATCGAGGGCCGCCATGTGCTGCTCCTGAACTTTCCGGCCGGCGCGGCTGAATCGGCGAGCACGTTTGCGGACGTCGCTCGTCTGCGTGCGCGCGGCAACGGCCTCGTCATCGCGCCGCACCCGTTTTTTCCGGGAAGCCGCTGCCTGGGCGCGGATCTCGATCGACATGCCGATCTGTTCGACGCGGTCGAATGGAGCTATTTCTGGACGCGCGGCGCGAACTTCAACGCCCGCGCCGCCGCGTGGGCCCGCGCGCACGGCCTGCCGATCGTCGGGAATTCCGATCTCCACGATCTGCGGCAGTTCGGCCGTACGTATTCGCTGATTGACGCCCCTGCGGACGCCGACGCGATCTGCGACGCGATTCGCCGCGGCCGTGTCTCCCTCGTCACCGAGCCTGTCCCGCCGCCGCAACTGGCGGCCGTCCTGTTGGGGATGTTCATGCGAGGCAGACGGCGGCGCGACCTTGCATCCGTCCAGTCGGCGGTGGTCGAGCGGTAGCATAAACCGCCGCGCGCGGCCCATTGTCGTGCTTCGTCCCCTCGCATCGCTCGCGTCCTCGATAAAATGAGTGGTCGGATCATTGTCTTACCGCGCATGGTAAGATGTCGCGATGATCACCACAATCGTGTCCTCCAAGGGACAGGTCGTGATTCCGCGCGCGCTACGGGAGAAATACCGGTTGACCGCAGGAACGCGATTGGCGATTGCCGAATCCGACCACGGCCTCGTGCTGGCGCCCCTCACGCCGGCGCGATCGTCGCGGCGTGAAGCCGGATGGCGTGTGCTGCGCGGCTCGGCGAAGGGCACCACCGCGTTGAAGGAGCACCTCGCAGAGCACCGCCGTGAAGCAAAGCGGTAGGGCCTGCCTCGACGCGTTCGCGTGGCTCGCGTGGCTGCAGGACGAGCCGGGTGCGTCGGCGGTTCAACACTGGCTCGATGAAGCCGACGCTGGGCGCGCCGAGTGTGTGACCTCCGTCATCAATCTCGGCGAAGCGTACTACCGGTTGGTTCGTGTTGAACGCCGCGCCGAGGCGGAGTCGCTGTTGCGCATGGCGGTTCGGGGGACCCTTCCCGTTTCCGTCAAGGACGCGACGCGTCGCCGAGTGCGTCTCGCGGCCGAGCTCAAGTCCAAGCACGCGATCGCCTATGCCGACGCGTTCGCTGTCGCGACGGCCCTCGAGTTCAATGCGGTCTTGCTCACCGGTGATCCGGAAATCGAGCCCCTTGAAGGCAAGCATAACCTCAGAGTGCAATGGCTGCCGCGAAAGCCGTGACTGGCGGCCCAGTAGCCGGATCCGAGTAAGATTCGCGCGTGGATCTTCAGGCGATCGTCCTGTTCACGACCGGCCTCGTCGCGATCGTCAATCCGATCAGCTCCGCGGTGCTGTTCGCGACGATGTCGGGCCGGTTCGGCGGCGGCATCCAGCGGCGGATGGCGAATCAGAGCGCGCTTGCAATCCCCATCCTCTTGCTCACGTGCGCGTGGGTGGGCCGCCTGCTGCTGCTGGTGCTCGGCATCACGGTGCGGATGCTGCAGGCAGCCGGCGGGCTCATTCTCCTGCTCTACGGCCTCAAGATGGTGACGGTCGAGGAACTGAAGCTGACGCCGGCCGAATAGATCACCGCTGAAGAAGTACCGGAGGAGCAGTGGAAGACGGTACGGCCGGAATACGGTGGGCGGGGGTTGGCTGCGGAGGCGGCCGGGATCTCAACGGGGCCCTTATAGCATCATGCCTGGGTGCCAGCCGCTCTTGGCAAGGAAGGCGTGGGCGTCCTTCATCTGAATGATGTCACGGATGGCGGCGCGCTTGTCGGCGGCGTGGGTGTAATAGGACTTCACGATACGATAGCCGACCCAGTAACCAAGGTCGCCGTGCTCGTCGAGCGTGCCGTTATCGAGCCAGTCGGAGCGATCCGTCTTATCCTCATCGGCGACAAACGCGGTTTCCGTCGCTTTCGCGCGAGCGCCTGTCATCTGATCAGACCACGCGGAGGACACGCGACCGGAAGTCAGCTCTGCGACGAACTCGGCCGCGCCTTCAATGAGGGATTCCTCCAGCACCGTCGGCTTCTTGTTGTTGTAGAACGCCTGTGCGGCGTCGGCCTGCTGCACGTGGGTGTATTCGTGCGCAACAACATGCACGAAACGATCCTCGAGATTCGGATCGAAATAGGTAACCGCACAGAGCGCTTCGAGGCCAATCATCACGCCGGTCTCGTCGGCAATGGCGACGGGCTTGCCGCGACCCACCGCGATCGTGACGGGTGGAAACTTCGCCTCAGGATACAGCTCGCCCAGTTTCGCCAGCGCCGCAGCGATGCGGAGCCGTGCGCGCGGCAGCACCTCGAGGCCCGCCCTTGCATCCGCATACATCTTCGGATGCTCTCCGATTGCCTGGGCCACACGCGCAGCGGTGGTCTTTCGTTCCTCAAAGAAGCGGCGCAAGCCGTCGGAGCCCTTGTCGATGTAGTCCTGCTGCAGCCGATCGGCGGTCGGGTGGTCGCCGGCCGCGTCGTAGACCTTGTAGAACAGTGCGACATCCCCGATGTGAATATCTGGTGCGGCTAACGGTGCGGGCATGCATACGAACACGGCAGTCAGAATGACCAGCGGGAAACGCATCAGTTCACGCCTTCGGAGATAGCGCAACAATATCACCCGCTCCGGCGAGATCGGGCGACGATGTCGCGCGTCCGCCCTCACGCGGACGTGTTTCCGAGCCGGACTATGCTCCGTTCACCATGGTGGCGAGTGGACCGCGCGCTTTCGGAGGGGCTGTCGATTCAGCGGGAAGCCATTCGACAAGGAATTGAGAGACATGGAGGGACATGAGACGTGAAGATGACCACGTACGTGAATTTTGCTGGCCGATGCGCCGAAGGTTTCCGATTCTACGAAAAGTACTTGGGCGGCACGATCACCATGATGATGACGCACGGCCAGGCCCCGGATCCGAGCGGCGTCGACCCTGAATGGCGGGACGCCGTGCTCCACGCGCGGATCTCCATTGCCGGCATAGAGTTGTGGGGTGCCGACATCCCGAATGCCGAACCCATGCGTAGCGCGTACCCGTCGCTCGGCGTCGAAAGTGATTCGGAGGCAGAGCGGATCTTCTCGGCGCTGTCGGACGGCGGCAAGGTCCTCATGCCGATGAAGGAGACCTTCTTCGCCAGTCGCTTTGGACAGGTGCGCGATCGTTTCGGCATCAATTGGATGATCGCTCACGAGCGGCCGCTGCCTGGCCGCGGATAACGCAGCGATAGCCGTCGATGGACACGATCTCATGGAGCGGCTCTCAGACCGATCCCATACGTCCAGCTGGACGCGTGGACCCCGCGTCGCTCAGACGGCGCGACCCGGCTGCGGATGGACGTGATCCGACTCACCTGAGACAGATTCACGCCCGCAGCCGTGAGCGCCAGAGTCCTGACTAAGGCAGCGTCAATAAACAAGCTTTACATGCTCGGTTCAACGACCTATACTGCTGCGCGTGTCCGTGCCGCGCTCGCTCACGCAGAAAGTCGCGCGCCTGTGGCCGCATCTGGATGAACGCGCGC
>JBOGIZ010000699.1:0-4196 GCA_050747805.1 Vicinamibacterales bacterium
GGGTACGCCAAGCACATCGAAAAAGTTCGATGAAATGAAAGCGACGGACACTCGCAGCGGCTGACCGTCCGGCAGCAGCCAGCCCATTTCGCCGGTCGAGTAGGCGGCCATCGATTGCATCGTCCGCGAAGACTCTTTCCAGGCGACAAATGCGGGGCTCGGCACCGCCGCCGGACCTGTGTCGGCGGCGCTTCTGTAGGCGACTGCCGTCAGCTGTTCGGGGCGCGCGTACGGCAGACTTCGGAGCATCAGTGCGTCGACGACGCTGAACACGGCGACGTTGGCGCCGATCCCGACGGCGAGTGTCAGGACGACCGCCGCGCTGAACAGCGGCGTCCGGATGAGTGCGCGGAACGAATATCGCAGGTCCTCGATGGTCGCGGACACGGGCTGCGTCGTCTACTTGGGAGTCGTCACGCTGATTATTTCCAGTTGGAACGGAAGACCCTTGGGCTGAGCCGGCTTGCCACCGGCAGTCAGCCGCAGCTGATCAATCTGCTGGCCGGAATCGGCATCCAAAACCTTGAGCACAACGGTCTTGTCGTCGCCTTTCTGTAACGTCGGTACGAATTTGAAGCTGCCGACGTCATCCTTCATTGAAGCGGCCTCGCCTTCGCGAATCACGATCTGAACCTCATGAGCACCGGGCGCCACGTTGAGGACTCCGATGCGGACCACACGTTTGGTCGATTGCGCCTGTGGCGCGGCTGTCGCGAGAGAAGACGAGAGCCACATGCAACACATTGCGCTCATCAGGACTGCGCCGGCGCGGACGGGAAGAGTCATACTGTTCCTCCTGCGCGAGATGATACGCCTCGTGCCTGATTCCGTAAACGGAAGGTCGTGGGCGGCCGTCTACGGCTAGACGGTCCATCCGCCGATGCTTCGCCGCTGTGCCTTTCAGCATCGTCCATCGACTCGAATTCAAGCGGATTGTCTACCGTTTGACATCCAAATGGAACCGGCGCATACTCTATTGGTATGTCAAATGGAGTGCCGCCGAAAACCGAGGTCCTGCAGGGCACGCTGGACCTGATGGTGCTGCAGACGCTGGCGACGATGGGGGCGCAGCACGGCTACGCAATCGCCGCGCGCCTGGAACAGGTTTCGGACGGGTCGATCCGACTCAACATGGGCACGCTCTATCCGGCCCTGATGCGGCTCGAACAGCGCGGCCTCGTGCGCGGCAACTGGGGCACCACCGACAACAACCGGCGGGCGCGCTTCTACACGCTCACCGCGGCCGGACGCCGGCGCCTCGCGGACGAAAAAGCGGAGTGGCAGCGCCTGACGTCGATCATGCACGACCTGCTCCACGGGACGGACTGAGCGCGAGAACGGGAGGACGGAGATGACGCCGTTTCGGGAATGGCTCGTGCGCCTGCGGGATACCTGGCGGCCCCGGCGGACCGATGCGGACCTCGAGGCGGAGCTCCGGTCGCATCTCTATCTCGCGCAGGAACGCGCCGCGAGCCCGTCGCGCGCCCAGCTGGCGCCGGCAATGGAATCGCTTCGCGACCAGCGGGGACTGCCTGCGGTTGACGGCCTGGTCCGCGACGTCCGTCAGGGCGTCCGCGCCCTCCGCCGATCGCCGACCTTCACTCTCGTCGCGGTCGCCACGCTGGCGGTGGCGATTGCCGCCGCGACCACCGTGTTCACCATGGTCGATACCGTCCTCCTGCAGCCGCTGTCGTATCCCGAACCCGATCGGCTGGTGGCCGTCTGGCAGACCGCCCCGGGCGCGCCGGGGCTCGCCGCCGTTTCCGGCGAGCTGAGACTGTCCGACTCGATGTACTTCACCTACGCCGAACAGAACCGCGTGTTCGACGCCCTGGGCGTCTGGGGGACAGGACGCGTGGCCGTGACCGGCAGCGGCGACCCCGAAGAAGTGCGCGGCGTCGCGGTGTCGGATGGCGTTCTGCAGGCGCTTGGCGTCGGCCCGCTGCTCGGCCGGACGCTCACGGCGTCGGACCAGATGTCCGGCGCGCCGAGAGTGCTGCTGCTTTCGTACGGCTACTGGATGCGGCGTTTCGGCGGCGATCCGGCCGTCGTTGGCCGCGCGCTCACGGTCGACGGGACGCCGCGGCGCGTCGTCGGCGTCATGCCGCGTGGATTCACTATCGCGGGCGACGAGGTGGACATCATCGGTCCTGCGCGCTTCGACCGGAGCCACGCGGCGCTTCCGGGTTTCGGATGGCAGGGCGTTGCGCGCCTGAAGCCGGGTGTGACCGTTGCGCAGGCTGACGCCGATATCGCGCGCCTCGTGCCGATCTGGATGATGTCGTGGCCGGCCTTCGGAGGTGTCGACCCGCACGTGTACGAGACATGGCGAATTACACCGGCCCTCCGCCCGCTCAAGGACGACATCGTGGGCGACGTCGCGCCGGCGCTCTGGGTGCTGATGGCGGCCGTGGGATTCGTCCTGCTGATCGCCTGCGCGTTCGTCGCGACGCTGGTTCTCGTTCGCACCGACGAGCGACAGCACGAGCTGGCGATCCGGACGGCACTGGGTGCGAGCCGCCGGCGGATTCTGCGCGCGCTCGCGATCGAGGCGCTCCTGCTCACAACGGCTGCTGCCGCAATCGCATCCGGAGTGAGCGCCGTCGCCGTCCGGATGCTCGTGCTGCTGGCACCTTTTCAGCTTCCGCGCGCGAGCGAAATGGCCATCGGCCCCCATGAACTGATGTTCGCCGCGGTCGTCGCACTCGTGGCCGCGCTCGGGATTGGCGTCATCCCCGCGATGCGACGATCCGCCGTCGCGGACGCGCTCCACACGGCCGGTCGCACCTCGACCGAGACTCCCGGCCGCCAGCGCGCCAGGAACGCCCTGATAGTCGTGCAGCTGGCGATGGCCGTCGTGCTGCTCGTCAGCTCGGGCCTGATGCTCCGCAGCTTCAGCGCGCTGCACGCGGTGGATCCGGGGTTCACCAACGCAAACGAGCAGTTGACGATCCGGATGTCCATTCCGGAGGTTCTGGTGCCGTCGCCGGAGCAGGTGTTCCAGGCTCAGCACGCACTCGTGGACCGGCTGCGCGCGATCCCCGGCGTGACGTCGGCCGCGCTCGGCAGCCAGGTCCCCATGGAAGGCGAAGAGCCGGATTGGGATGTCGTCATGAAGGAAGGCCAGCCGCTGACGTCGAAAGACGTGCCGCCGCTGCGATTCTTCAACTCGGTGTCGCCGGGGTTCTTCGCCACGATGGGCACGCGCCTCGTTGCCGGGCGCGAGTTCACCTGGGGAGACCTCCAGGCCCGGCCGCGGGCCGTCCTGGTCTCGGAGAATCTCGCCCGCGAGTTCTGGGGGAGCGCCCCGGCGGCGATCGGGCAGCACATCCTGACGCTGCCGAGCGCACCGCTGCAGGAAGTGATCGGCGTGGTTCAGGACGTTCGGGCCAACGGCGTCCAGCAGCCCGCGCCGACGATCGTGTATTGGCCGTCCTACGGCGAAAGTCACTATCGGGCGGGTGTGGCGACGGTCGAGCGGACGTTCACGGTCGTCATGCGAACGCCGCGCGCGGGCGTGGAAGGACTGCTGGGCGAGGTGCGCCGGGCAGTCAATTCGACGAATCCAAGTATCGCGCTCGCCTCGGTCCGCACGCTGCAGGACATCTACGACCGCTCGATGGCGCGTACCGCGTTCACCATGCGGACCTTGCTGCTGGCGGGCGCGATGGCGCTCGCGCTGGGGATCATCGGGGTCTACGGGGTCGTCTCGTACTCGGTGTCCAGGAGGCGTCGCGAGATCGGCATCCGCCTGGCCCTCGGAGGCCAGCCGCGAACGCTCGTCCGCGGGTTCGTGCGCTGGGGCCTCCTGCTCAGCGCGGCGGCCATCCCGATTGGTCTGGTCCTCTCCGCCGGGGTCACGCGGTTGATGCGATCGCTGCTGTACGGCGTGACGCCGCTGGACCCAACGACGTACGTGGTCGTGGTCATCGTCCTCGGGGCCGCCGCCGCGATGGCGAGCTACCTGCCGGCACGGCAAATCGTGGGGATCGACCCGATGCGAACGCTGAATGCGGAGTGAAAGGGATCGCCAGGCTCGAGGCCGCATGTGATGCACGTGATGCGCGCGCTAAGGCAGCGTCAATAAACAAGCTTTACATGCTCGGTTCAACGACCTATACTGCTGCGCGTGTCCGTGCCGCGCTCGCTCACGCAGAAAGTCGCGCGCCTGTGGCCGCATCTGGATGAACGCGCGC
>JBOGIZ010000700.1:0-2653 GCA_050747805.1 Vicinamibacterales bacterium
CGGCGGAAGCGCGGGGCCCCGGAACTGGTGGCCCGTCTTCGCCGATCAAGGACCACCTCGCGGGCGGGGCCATCCCGCCTGGCGTCGTTGCTCCTCCCTTGAATACTCCCGGTATTCTCGGTCGTCGCGCCTCGCCAGCCGGGCGCCGCGCTCCGCGATCTGGTCCTTGTTCCGCGAGGACAGGCCACTTAACGCGTGGTACACCCCGCGCGGATCTCTGGCGCCTGTGGAGCGTTCTGCCGACTCACGCGTGTCCGGCGCGCTCAGAGGGATTTCTACGCGAAACGCTCCGTCCACGACGCGCTACCTACCCACACAGCGCGCCGAAGATCGCACCAGCGAAGACGGAGTCGATCTCCCTACCGGCCGCCGCCCGTCCTCGGCGCGGACCCTGACGGGGCCGACGGCGTGCACGACGCTGGTGGCGCCGGCGGAGCCTGGCCCTGCGCGAGCGGCGGACCAGCGAACGGATGTACCGGCGTCACTGGCGCGTTGCCCCTCCCAGGGCCGCCTGCGCGCGCAGGTGGCGGCGGCGGCATCGTCGCGGCCGAGCAGCGCGGCAGCATCTGGTCGGCCATGGCGAGCGAATAGGCCGTCAGCGCTTCTTCGACGGCCGACTCTCGCATGTCGGGCTCGTAGATCCGCTCGTAGGTATCGAAGTTCGTGTGATGCGTGTAGGTGTTGTAGTCGAACGGATCCTGGCTGTAGCCGATTCCCGGCAGACCGGCGTTGTTGAATGACGTGCTGTCGGTGCCTCCGGTGTTGCGGCCGAGCGTCGGGTTGACGCGGAAGAAGCCCCAGTCCTTGAAGAGGGACATCGCGTCCTGCACCATCGCTGCCGCCTCGGGCGGACCGAACACGCTCGCGGCCCTGGGCTTGCCCGTGCCGTCGTCGATATTGAGGTAGCCGTCGAACTTGAAGTACTCCGGCTTCGGATTCTCGGCGCTGCCGAAATGCTGCGCGACGTAGGCGATCGAACCGTAGAGGCCCTCCTCTTCGCCGCTCCAGAGCGCGACGCGGATCGTACGGCGCGGATGCGCACCTACCGCTTTCAGCAATCGGATCGCCTCGAGCGCGTCGGTCGAGCCGGCGCCGTTGTCGGTGGCACCCGTGGCCGGGTTCCACGAATCGAAGTGACCGCCGAGCATCACGACCTCGTCGGCCTTGTCCGAGCCGGGCAGCTCGCCGGTGACGTTGTAGACCGTCTTGCCCTCGGGATAGAACTCGTTGTGGATATTGACGCGCACCGTCACGGGCACGTGATCGATGGTGACCGTGCGATAGATGCGCCCGTAGTCTTCGTTGCCCATGAGGAGCGTCGGCAGATTGGGATTGTCCGAATTCTCGTTGTAGCCGGCTGTCGACTGCTGCACGATCACGCCGTACGGGCGGCCCGCATCGGTCACCTTGACGAGCGCGCCGTTGGCGATGAGGAACTTGTCGACCTGTCCCGTGATCTCCGCCGCGGTCAGGCCGTTGTTCTGTGCGCCCGCGCCGCGCCCCGGGAACCCGCCTCGGCGCCCGCCCCCTCGGCCGGCGGCCTCCCACTGATCATCGGGACGGCGCAGCGGAGCCGGCACGAAGTTCTCCGGCACTTGCACATGCGCGCCATAGAAAACGATGGCGCCGCGGACTTTGTCCTTGATCGACGCGAGATACGCGTCGAGATCGGCCTGGGTCACGGGCTTGGTCGATGGCGCCGGCGGAGGCGGCATCGGCGCTGGTGACGTGCCCGCCTGCGCGATGGCCGCGAGCTCGGCCGCCGTATCGCCGCCCCGGCCAAATGCCCCGCCGCCTCTACCGCCGCGTCCACCGCCGGGCGGCTCGGGCGGCTCGACCACGAACACCGGCCCTTCGACCGCGCCCTTCGTTCCCGGGGTCCATGAGACCGCCCGCACGTTCAACGGCTGCTGGAACGGCTTCAGCACGTTGGCTTCCAGCTCGTAGTTCTGCCAGCCCGGATGGTTGAAGTCCCACGGCTCGAGCTTCACATTTGCGAGTCCCCACGACTTCATCGTGGCGACGGCCCAATCCTGGGCGGCGCGGAGACCGGGCGATCCCGTGAGCCGCGGACCGTGCACGTCGCTGATCTCGTGCATGATCCACATGAGTTTTGAGTTGTTCGTCTCCTCGGCGCGCAGCCGCGTATTCATGTCCGCCACGCTCGGCGCCTGCACCGACACGCCAAGGGCGACGACACATGCCAGCCCGGCGGTCAGTGCCATTCGCGTATTCATAAAGACTCCTTTGAACCCAACTCAGAGCTTGGAACTCAGTCCATGAATGTAGATCATCGCCGCCGCGCGCGCCACCGGCGGCGATTGAATCAGTCTTCGACGAACCTGTAGCTCGCGTGGCAGTCGTAGTCGATGCCGTGTTTCTTCTTCAGTTCCTGAATGTAGTGAACGGTCGTTTGCGTATGCGGACCGACGCCCTCGTTTGTATGCAGCTGTTTCGTGTAGAAGGCGATCGCGGCGGAAATGTTGCTGACAGCCAGGCCGGCGTGGATTTGCTCACACTCGATGAAGGGAGGGGCCGAGGTTGTCATGGCATCTCCTCTTTGGTTTGTTTCCTGACGTCACCCGGCCGCGTGTGCGGACCGCCCGTCGGTTGGGCGTCTGCTCGACGGCTTGGACGATATCGAATCTGCCGA
>JBOGIZ010000701.1:0-2316 GCA_050747805.1 Vicinamibacterales bacterium
GCGTGAAGTTCCCCTCGCAGGGAGAACTCTGGAAGGCCTATGTCCCGACACCGCCTGAGCAGAAGCGCGAAGAGCGGTTCCTGAACGTCTTCGGGCGGTTGCGCGACGGCGGCAGCCGCGCGCAGGGGCTCGCCGAGCTGAACGGCATCGCGAAGCGCCTCGCGACGGCATACCCGGCGACGAACAGAGAATTCACGTTTATCGGCCTCAACACCTTCAATCAGACGTTCAACGCCGGGCCGATCAGGGTCGTTTTGCTGTCGATGCTGGGCGCGGTGTTCTTCGTGCTGTTGATCGCGTGCGCAAACGTCGCGAATCTTCTCCTCTCGCGCTCGGCGCAGCGCTCGCGAGAAGTTGCCGTGCGGATCGCGCTCGGGGCCACGCGGTGGCGCATCATCCGGCAGCTGCTGATCGAAAGCGTCCTGCTTGGGTGCATCGGCGGGATTCTCGGGCTCGGCCTCGCCAGCGTCGGCGTGCGGCTGTTCGACATGGCCGTTCGGGACGTCGGCAAGCCGTACTGGATCGTGTTCTCGATGGACTACGTCGTCTTCGGCTATCTCGCGGCGGTGTGCGTGCTGACCGGCATCCTGTTCGGTCTCGCGCCGGCGCTGCAGGTATCGCGGACCAACGTCAATGACGTGCTCAAGGAAGGCGGCCGCGGAAACGCGGGCGGACGGCGCGGGCGCTGGATGACGGGCACGATGGTCGTGCTCGAACTCGCGCTCACGCTCGTGCTGCTCGTCGGCGCCGGCCTCATGGTGCGCAGCTTCCTGAACACCTACACGCTCGATCTCGGTATCCGGACGGACCATCTCATGACGATGCGGATGCAGCTGCCGGACACGAAGTATCCGGCGCTGGCGGCGACGGCGCCGGCCGGCACGATGGACTCGCGGGTCGTGTTCTTCGATCGCCTGATGCCGAGAGTGGCCGCGATTCCAGGCGTCCAATCTGCGGCGCTGACGACGAGCGTGCCGCCGATGGGCATCGGGCGGCGCCCAATCGAGATCGAAGGCCGTCCGCTGAAGCCCGGCGATCGTCCGCAGACGGTTAGCACCGTCGTGATCACTCCGTCGTACTTCGACACCGTGGGCGTGCACCTGCAGCGCGGCCGGGCGTTCACGGCGGTGGACGGGACGCCGGGCAATGAGACGATCGTCGTGAGCGAGGCGTTCGTCTCGCAGTTCTTCAAGAACGAGGATCCGATCGGACGCCGCGTGCGTTTTTCGCGGTCGACGGCGGGACAGCCGGCGTCTGCGGCGGCCGCTGCAGCGCCCGTGTGGCGCACTATCGTTGGCATCAGCCCGAACGTCCGCTATTCGCAGCCGCAAGACTCCGATCCCGCCGCGGTCGTCTACACACCGCTCCGTCAGGATCCGCCGCGCGGCCTCATCCTGCTCGTCCGCTCCAGGGTCGACCCAGGTGCCATGATGAGCGCCGTTCGCCGCGAGGTCCAGGCGATCGATCAGGACCAGCCGGTGTTCACCGTGCAGACGATGGACCAGCTGCTGGCGCAAGTCATGTGGCCCTACCAGGTGTTCGGAAGCCTGTTCGCGATCTTCGCGGTGATCGCGCTCATGATGTCGGCCGTCGGACTCTACGCCGTCATGGCGTACTCGGTGACGCAGCGCACGGCGGAAATTGGCGTACGGATGGCCCTGGGAGCGGAGCGCCGACAGGTGTCGTGGCTCATTCTCAAGCGCGGGCTTCTGCAGATGGCGATCGGCCTGACGGTCGGCCTTGCCGGCGCGTTCGCGGTCAGCCGCGTCATGCGCACGCTGCTCGTGCAGGTATCGCCCACAGACCCCCTCACGTTCGCGGCGATCACGTTGATGCTGAGCGCCGTCGCTGTGGCGGCGTGCCTGATTCCCGCGCGTCGCGCCACGCGCATCGATCCGCTCGTTGCGCTGCGTGCGCAGTAAGCGCGTTGGAGTTCAGATCAGCGCGGCATGGCACGCGCCAGCAGGAGCACGGCGCCGCAGAACATCAGCGTATCGGCGAAGTAGTTGAGGCCATTGCCGAGGCTCGCGCGGTCGACGACGCCGATCGGCACGTAGACGACCAGCACGATGACGAGCACGGTCGCGCCCACCCACGCCGCCGCGGCGCGCGTTCGCGTCCCTGCGAACAACAGCACGCCCGCGACGGCATAGATCGCCGCTGCCGCGTACGTCCAGACACTGTGTCCAACGATGTACGGTGGCGTCAGACGTTTCAACGGAATGCCGGGCACGTAATCGGCGTGCATGAACTGCTCGGCGCTGAACACGAGCACGGGCACGGCCACGAGGTATCGCGCCACAGCCGTGGCTAGCC